>JADHNM010000023.1 GCA_016779505.1 SAR86 cluster bacterium | reverse complement strand
GTTATCATTCCAATGACACCAATGGGCTCTCTGACCAATGTGTAGTCACCTTCCTTTTTTTCAAACTCATATTCTTTCAGAGCATCTAAAGTTTCATGAAGATTTTTAATTCCTGTGGATGCTTGAGCCTTCTGTGATAACCAGATAGGAGCACCCATTTCTTCTGTGATAGTTTGAACCAAATCATCATACCTATTTTCATATTCGGCAATAATATTATTTAAAATCTCAATGCGATCTTCCTTTGAGGTAAATTGAAAAGTTTTAAAGGCCTCAGATGCTGCGGATACTGCTCGATCAATATCACCCTTTGTTCCTGAAGTAACATGCCCTATGAGCTCTTCATTTGCTGGATTAATAATCTCAATTTTTTCATTTGATTCAGATTCAACCCATTGACCATTTATATAGAAATGTAATTTGTCTTTCATACGAAGTCCTTTTTATTTACCAGCAATCAAAAGTCTCAGCGCTTTCTTTATCAATATCTGCGATAACGATCTTCTCAACAGAGCTGAAGTTTTGGGCTGTTCTCATGGCATAGCGACCCATGCTTCCACAACCACCAATCGCAAGTATTTTCATAATTTACTCCAAGGCTCATTAACCTTATTATCTAATAACTAATAACTCAACAATTTTATATATGGATAAAGATATAGACATCATTATTTATGGAGCCACCGGTTTTACCGGCCAGCTTTGTGTTAAATACTTCCAATCATTGGTAACCACAGCAAAGTGGGCAATAGCAGGCAGAAATCAAGAAAAGCTTCGCAAGGTTGCTGAAGAAAATCTAGCAGAAGTAGAAATCTTAATAGCTGATTCGAATGATGAAGTTGCTCTGGATAATTTAACTTTACGGGCCAGGGTAATTTTATCTACAGCTGGACCCTTTCATAGATATGGGTCTAAATTGGTTGCATCATGCGTAAAGAATAATACACATTATGTAGATATTACAGGTGAAAATTTTTGGGTTAAGGGCTTAATAGAAAATCATCATGAGGAGGCAGCAAGGAAAGGCATAAGAATTATTCCTTCATGTGGATTTGATTCAATACCATCGGATTTAGGAACTTTTTTTGCAGCTAAAAGTCTTGGAAAGCCCATCAAAAGAATCGAATCATTTCATTCATATGAAGGCGGTGCCTCAGGGGGAACCTTAGAAACAATGTTCTCTATGGGAGAGTTAGATTTAGGAGATGATCTCACCAACCCGTTTTTATTAAATCCTGAAGATTCTTACTCCAATGAACAAAAACAACTCAGTGGTGACAGAGTAGGCATCTCCAAAAAGCCTGAAATCAAAGCATGGTCAGGACCTTTCATTATGGCCACTGCAAATACAAGAGTTGTGCGAAGATCTGAAGCCTTGTTAGCGTTACGACAAGAATCTTATGGTTCTAACTTTACTTATCAAGAGCATGCTTACCATAAGAGTTGGTTAAGCGCAGTTAGCTCACTTCTCCTTACTGGATTATCAGTTTTAGTGCTTTTGTCACCTTTGAAAAGACTGGTAAAACCTTTTCTGCCTAAACCAGGAGAAGGGCCATCAGAGGCTGTGCAAGAAAATGGTTGGTTCGATTGTAAATTTATTGCTGAATCAGAGGACGGCACCAAATCTGTTTTCAACATGCATGGAAAGGGAGATCCAGGCTATAAAGTTACTTCAAAACTGGTATCTGAGTGTGCTCTTTGTTTAATTGAAGATATAGAAGAGCTTCCTGGTGGAAGGGAGTATGGAGGCGTACTTACATCAGCTTCAGGCCTAGGCCACTCACTGATTTCCCGACTTACTAAGGCGGGAATAGATTTCAAGGGACCACTTTAAATTATGCCAAGATCAATTAAGCTGTTATCTATAAATTTACTATTTGGGATGTTAAGCATGAAGCTAGGTATTATTATTTTATTCTTATTTTCAATGAACTTATTTTCACAACCATTAAACGATCCTCAAGCTTGGCGTGGGATTACTGATCAGGTCATGGGCGGAGTTTCTGATCTAGCAATCAGACATTCTGACGGCGTCTTTTATATGACTGGTAATGTTTCAACTGATAACAATGGTGGATTTGTAAGACTTTCAAATAGAATTGATATTAACAGCAATGATTTCAAAGGCATTAAGTTTAAAGCCAAAGGAAATAGTGAAATCTATGAAATACATGTCACTCTAAAAGGTTTAAAAATTCCGCCATGGTCATATTTTAGCCAAGCATTTGAAGTTAATAATGATTGGCAAGAATACGAAATATTTTTTAAAGATTTAAAGAGAAGCTCTGGCTTTTCGGCGTCATCAATGAAAGCAAAAAATATAAGAGATTTAAGTATTGCAGGTTTTGGAAGAGACTTTGAAGTGGACTTAGCAATAAAAGATATCAGCTTAATCTCAAATTAGTTTATTTATTCCCATTCTTTTCAAACTCTTTTAAATATTTCTCATAATCCTCCCAATCATGGGGGGTTCCTGCTCTAGGCTTTTCCATTTTGCTAGCACGCTTTAAAGCCTTGGTTGATAGGCTGCTAGGATTCTCTTTGAAAAATTTGCTGAATGCTCTTTTGATTAAGTTTTTCATTTATCGATTGAGGATTTTAAGAAGCTTTTTCATAAAACGCTTTAATATTTTTGCAGAATCTCTTTCATTGAATGACTCAATGACCTCTGCTTGGGAGTAACCATCCCAAAAAGTGATTTGATGAAATTGTTCTAAT
The DNA here is from genome assembly GCA_016779505.1 of SAR86 cluster bacterium. Lineage (GTDB taxonomy): Bacteria > Pseudomonadota > Gammaproteobacteria > Magnimaribacterales > D2472 > D2472. The sequence continues at coordinate 13,886 of JADHNM010000023.1, read as the reverse complement.
TTTTTTAACTCCAACGAAGCCGAGTCAAGATTCTGCTCATCTATTAAATAAATCTTTATCTGCTCTTCGTTTGCTGAAATGCTGATATTTTCATAAGTTGAAAAATATGATTTAAAGAGATTTTCAACTCTTTGATTAAAGGTAAATCGTTGCATAAATTAATTACAATCTTGCGAGAGGCAAAAAACTATATTTTTATCAGTAGCACTTAATTCGAAGAGTCTAAATTTCTTAGCTCTTTGATTTTTTCTAAACTCACTTTATCTTTTAAGCTCATCACAAATGCAGCAACTGATAAAACCAATATAGCTCCAGCCTCACCAAGCACAACCCATGCATCCATCTCTTTGCTTTGCATCACAATCAGTCTACAGAGTGCAGTGATTGCAATAATAATAGGTAGGGTGACAGGAATTCTATTGGTGCTATAAAAAGCTCCCACCATTCCGATAATTTCCACATAAATAAATAACATGAACAGATCAGGTAATGTAATTTCTTGAGCTAATGCCATGTCAAAAATGTACATAGCCGAGGCTATGCATGTAGCAATTCCAATAATAGCTAAAAGTAATTTTTCACTTGCAATGGTTGTCCAATGCAAACTTTTGGTAAATTTAGATTGTTTATCATTCATTAATTAATCATACCAAAGGAATATAGGATGAAATTTTTTTTTTACTGATAAGTAGAAAATATTTATTTTGATATTATTTTCTAATTGCATCGATCATGACCTTAACTTTTTCCGGTTTTATGTCCGGAGTGATGCCATGACCAAGGTTAAAAACAAACCCTGGATACTCATTCATAATAGTGCAAATTTTTTGAGTTTCATTCCAGATAGTTTCATCAGGCCCAAGCAGAACATGTGGATCGAGATTTCCTTGAAGAGCATATTTATTTTTTAAATTCAAAGCGATGCTCTCAATATCCTCTTGCCAATGAAGGCTTATGCAAGATATATCTTCAAATATTAAGTCAGTAATTTTTTTCTTTGGAGCTTTTTCAAATAAAATAATAGGGATATTTGAAGTGACAGGATCTGCTTTAAGTTGATTGGTAAGGAGTCGGGTGTATCGCAATGAGAAATCTTCTAAATCCTTGTCTGACAATAAATCTGCCCATGAATCAAAAATTTGAAGCGCATTAACCCCACTTAAAACTTGTTGTCTTAAATATTCGTAGCAAGCATTGCTAAGAATTTCTAAAAATTCTTGCAGCTCATCTGGATGTTCCTTCATAAATTTTTTTGTTTTTCTAAAATCTTTTGACCCGCCGCCCTCAATTGCATATGCAGCAAGGGTCCAGGGACTGCCACAGAAACCTATTAAAGGTAAGTCCTTTGGTAGCTGTTTTTTGGTTTCTTCAACTGCTTTAAAGACGTAATCAACGGCATTAACATCAAATCGTATTAATTTTTTAATATCTTGAGGAGATGAAATGGGATTGCTAAATCTGGGACCTTCTCCTTCATGAAATGCTAAACCAAGATTCAAAGCATCTGGGATAGTCAAGATATCAGAAAAGAGAATTGATGCATCTAAATCAAAGCGATCAATTGGTTGTAAGGCTAGTTCGGCACAGGTTTTGGGTTGTTTGCACATATCCAAGAAGTTGCTGTAATTTTTTCTTATTTCTTGGTATTCAGGAAGGTATCTGCCAGCTTGGCGCATAAACCATACTGGTGGAATCGAATTAGTTTGAAGGCTCAAAGCCTTTAAAAATTTTGAATTATTCATTTATGAAAGGAATTGTATGATACTTTTGGCAGCTTCTCTTCCTTCCCAAATTGCAGTGACAACTAAATCAGACCCTCTGACCATGTCACCACCAGAGAAAATTTTAGGATTGGTAGTTTGAAACTTAAATTCCTGTTTTTCAGGAGCTATCACTAATCCAGATTTATCAGTCTTAATTTCATAATCTTTAAACCAGTCTGCTGGATTGGCTCTAAAGCCAAACGCTACAATCACCTCATCAGCTGGATAAATTTTTTCACTATTTTGAATAGGGACTGGAACTCTTCTGCCATTTTGGTCTGGCTCTCCTAATTTAGTTTGAATGGTCTTCACTCCTTCAACATTTTTTCCTCCAATGATTTCAATTGGTTGAATGTTAAATTCAAATTGCACGCCTTCTTCTTTTGCATTGATCACTTCTCTTCTAGAGCCAGGCATATTTTTCTCATCTCTTCTGTACAAGCAAGTTACAGACTTTGCTCCTTGTCTAATGGCAGTTCTATTGCAATCCATTGCAGTGTCTCCACCACCTAAAATTACAACATCCTTGCCTTTAAAATTAATATAGTCAGATTCTTTTTGTTTAAATTTTAAAAGATGATTTGTATTCCCAATGAGATAATCGATTGCTTTGTGAGCTTGTGGCAAATCTTCTCCTTTAAAACCTCCTTCTAGCGAAGTGTAGGTTCCCATTCCCAGAAACACTGCATCATATTCTGCATGCAGCTTTTTGAAGGAAATATCTTTACCAATTTCTTTATTAAGATGAAATTTAATACCCATTTCTTCAAGAATTTTTCGTCTTCGTCTTACCACGCTTTTTTCTAACTTAAATTCAGGAATTCCAAATGTGAGCAGGCCGCCAATTTCTGAATGCTTATCATAGACATCACAATGAATCCCAGCTCTGATTAGGATATCTGAGCATCCAATACCTGCAGGTCCAGCACCCACAATTGCAACTTTCTTTTGAGTCCACACTCTATTGCTTAGATCAGGTCTCCAGCCCATATCTATTGCTTTATCTGTTATGTATTTTTCAATATTCCCAATACTTACAGCTCCAAATCCATCATTTAGTGTGCAAGCTCCCTCACACAAACGATCTTGAGGGCAAACTCGACCACACATTTCTGGTAGAGAGTTTGTTTGATGACATAAATCAGCTGCCCCCATAATATTTCCCTCATTTACGAGCTTTAACCAATCAGGAATATAGTTATGAACTGGGCACTTCCATTCGCAATATGGATTTCCGCAATCTAGACATCGATGGGATTGATGAGATGCTTCAGATTGATTGTAATCACCATATATCTCAACAAAATTTATTTTCCTTTCTTCTATATTTTTTTTATTGGGGTCATAGCGGCCGACTTCTAGAAATTGAAAATCATTTTCCAGAGGAACATGCTCAATATACTCTGATCTAGATTTAAAATTTTCAGGAGAGAGTGTTGTAGATATTGGAATAGTGCTTTGACTCAGAAGCTCTTTGCGCCATTCAAATAACCTCACTTTTGCTTCGTCTAAATCGGTAATAGGGGCAAAAGATTTTGTTACGTATTTTCTGTTTAATCTAATTTTTCCATAAAAGTAAGGAGATCGAGGTTGAGTAAAAAGCAACAAGCCTTTTTCAATCTTATATTGTTTATTTTTTGCACTCATTAAGTTGTGTTATTTCTGCCTTCTATGTATGACATAGTATGACATTGTTGTGTTAATATGTATAACTTAATGCCACAACAAAATAAAAATATATCGTTATATCAGGAGTCTCAAGCTAAGGATAATTGCGGTTTTGGGTTGATAGTTAATCGACATGGAATTCAAAACAGGGATGTGGTCAAACGTTCCATTGCTGGTTTAACTAGCATGACTCACAGAGGGGCAATTGGGGCGGATGGCAAAACCGGTGATGGTTGCGGGCTTTTATTTGATTTAAATCAAGCTTTTTTTCAAAGGCAAATAAAAACAGAATTAAATATTCAATTGCCAGAATTGTTTGGCGTTGCCCAAATTTTTTCATCTGCTGCCATAACACCAGATCTACCAGCTATCAAAAAAATTCTTAAATTAGAAAATCTAATCCTTGAGTGCGTTAGAGAAGTGCCAATTAACCCATCTGTTCTTGGTAAAATAGCATGTGAATCTTTGCCAAAAATTAATCAAATATTTATTACGCCTATTTCAAAGGATTTTAATAGAGAAAGATTTGAGTCTTGTCTTCTTCAGGCCAGAAAAAAAATTGAAGAGCTGCATGATGATGATGAAAAGTTATACATCTGCAGCATGTCGAGTCAAACAATTGTTTACAAAGGTTTAATGCTCCCTGATGCAATTAGTAACTTTTACACCGACATCGCTAAAAAGTCATTCACAGCCAAGATCTGCTTATTTCATCAAAGATTCTCTACAAATACTCAACCAAGATGGCATTTAGCTCAACCTTTTAGGCTTCTTGCACATAATGGTGAAATCAATGCGATTAGAGGAAATAGAAATTGGGTTAAAGCTCGCACTTCTAAGTTTTCTACTCCTCTGATTCCAGGAATTAGCCAATTTAAATCACTGGTTAACGAAACAGGCTCTGATTCATCAGCTCTAGATAACATGATCGAGTTACTGGTAAAGGGTGGAATTAATTTCTTTAGATCTATCCGAATGGTCTTACCGCCTGCCTGGCAAAATATTCATACAATGGACCCTGAGGTTAGAGCGTTCCACGAATATAATTCAATGCATATGGAAGCATGGGATGGTCCTGCTGGTATTGTCATGTCAGATGGGGAATGGGCAATCTGTGTTTTAGATAGAAATGGATTAAGACCAGCTAGATACCAGGTATTAACCAATGGAATGATTGCAGTGGCCTCTGAAACAGGCATTTATCCAGTTGCCGATGAAGAGATTTTGCAAAAAGGACGCATAGGTCCTGGTGGAATTTTTGCTGTCAACACTGAGTCTGGAGAAATTCTCGACCAAAATATGATTGATGAACAGCTCAAACAAAGCAAGCCTTACAGAGATTGGTTAAAAAAATCTGCGATTTATCTTGAATCTACTTTAGATGCATTTGAAGGTCCAGGCATAAAAAAAATTCCGCATTCAGAATTAATAAAATCATCAAAACTCTTTTCTTTATTCAATGAAGAGAGGGTTTCTGTAATTAAACCGCTTGCACTTGATGGTCTTGAGGGCACAGGCTCAATGGGCGATGATACTGCTTTGGCAATGTTAAGTTCAATGCCAAGGTCTATCTATGATTACTTCAGGCAACAATTTGCTCAGGTAACAAATCCACCGATTGATTCCCTAAGAGAATCGAGCGTCATGTCTCTAGAGGCATGCTTTGGGCCTGAGTTAAATATTTTTGAGGAATCAAAAGATCATGCTAAAAGAATTGTCAGCACTTCTCCTGTTCTTTCACACAAAAAGCTTGCAGCGTTATTAAAAAATCCTTATTTTTCTTCCAAAAATTTTGATCTGCAGTATTCATCGAAATCAAATCTCAAGGATGCTTTGAATGCATTAACTAAAAAAGTGGTTGCTGCTGTGCGAAAGGGAGAGGTGATTATTCACTTAAATGAAAAATTGCCAGATAGAAATAAGCTATCAATTAATGCATTGCTTGCAGTTGGCTGCATACACCAAGAGTTGGTTAGGTTAGGCCTTAGATCAGATGCTAATTTGATAGTAAGCTCTGCCTCAGCAAGAGACACCCATCAGATTGCATGTTTGCTTAGTTTTGGAGCCACTGCTGTTTTTCCTTGGCTGGCTTTTCAAACAATCCTAGATTTAACCTATCGGAATGAGCTGAAAGGCAGTCCAACCGCTAATTGTGCTAAATATCGCAAAGGTATTAATAAAGGACTTTTAAAAATTATCTCAAAAATTGGTATCTCGACTATTTCAAGTTATAGGGGTTCTCAATTACATGAGATTGTTGGCTTAGGCTCAGATATAGTCGATTTATCTTTTACCAATACAGCGAGCAGAGTGGGAGGAAAAACTTTCAAAGATTTGGATGAAGAAATGCGATCTTTAAATAATTATGCAAATTCCAATGTAAGTGAAATTGGCCTTGGGGGACTATTAAAATTTGTCCATGGTGGCGAATATCATACCTATAACCCTGAGGTTGTAAAAAAACTCCAAGAAGCCGTGAGCACTGGATCCAGCAAAACATATCAAGAGTATGCAGATCTTGTTAATCTCAGGAAGCCTGCAATGCTAAGAGATCTGATGGAGGTTAAATTTCCAGTAAAACCCAAAAAGGTTCAGCTTGAAAACACAAAGCATTTGTTAAAAAAGTTTGATTCAGCAGGGATGAGCCTTGGCGCACTATCTCCAGACGCTCATGAAACATTGGCCGAAGCAATGAATAGCATGGGAGCAAGATCAAATTCTGGAGAGGGCGGAGAAGCAAAAGAGAGATATGGCACTTCTAAGATGTCAAAAATAAAACAAGTTGCTTCTGGTCGCTTTGGTGTAACGCCTGAGTACTTAGTAAACGCAGAGGTTTTGCAGATCAAAATAGCCCAGGGTGCTAAACCAGGCGAGGGCGGGCAACTTCCTGGCGGCAAAGTCAATTCATTAATTGCAAAGCTGAGATACTCAACTCCTGGAATTACTTTGATTTCTCCTCCACCTCATCATGATATTTATTCAATTGAGGACTTAGCTCAACTAATCTTTGATCTCAAGCAAGTAAATTCAAAAGCATTGGTTTCAGTCAAATTAGTGTCTGAGCCTGGAGTAGGAACAATCGCAGCCGGTGTTGCAAAGGCATATGCAGATTTAATAACTATTTCTGGTCATGATGGTGGAACAGGCGCAAGTCCCCTGTCTTCTATTCGCTACGCAGGCTCTCCTTGGGAGCTTGGTTTATCCGAGGCTCATCAAGCTTTGAGAGCGAGCAATCTCCGACATAAAGTTAGATTGCAAGCTGATGGCGGTCTGAAGACTGGTTTAGATGTAGTCAAAGCAGCAATTCTTGGTGCAGAATCATTCGGTTTTGGGACGGGTCCAATGATTGCAATGGGCTGTAAATACTTGAGAATTTGCCATCTCAACAATTGTGCTACAGGCGTCGCAACTCAAAGAAGAGATATCATTGATCATCACTTTATTGGCGAAAAAGAGAGAGTTATAAATTACTTCACATTTATTGCTAATGAGGTGCAAGAAATTTTAGCTAGATTAGGAGTTCGTAACCTTGAATCCATTATTGGTCAAACTCAGTATTTAAAAGATATTACTCAGGACAATATTTCAACAGCAAATATTGATTTATCCCCAATTTTATTTTCTGACAAAAAATCAAATGCTCCGCATTACTGCAATACTCCATCAAATGATCCTTGGGATAAGGGGAATTTAAACTCAAAGATTCTACAAGATATAAAATCTTCAATTGCCAATGACCATTCATCGGATTTTTATTATGACATTTCTAATCGTGATAGGTCTGTTGGTGCTCAAGCCTCAGGTTTGATTGCATCTTTGTATGGTGAAGAGGGATTAAAGCAAAAGCAAACTCTGAATTTTAAGGGGTCTGCGGGCCAAAGTTTTGGTGTATGGAATGCAGCAGGCCTCAATTTAAAATTAAATGGTGACGCAAATGATTATGTAGGCAAAGGCATGAATGGCGGCAAGATAGTAATCTCAAGCTCTGCTGAATATGCTTCTCAAGACTCTCCAACTGTTTTGGTAGGTAACACTGCACTATATGGTGCAACAGGGGGTGAGCTTTATGTTGGAGGGTGTGTTGGCGAAAGATTCGCTGTAAGAAATTCTGGAGCATCCGCTGTAATTGAAGGCGCAGGAGATCATTGTTGTGAATACATGACAGGTGGACATGTGACTGTTTTGGGTAATGTGGGCGCAAATTTTGGAGCCGGCATGACAGGCGGTTTTGCATATGTTTTAGATACCAACAGAAGATTTTTTGATCAATGCAATCGTAGTCTTGTTAATTTGGACAGAATTGTTAGTGAAGAAATGGAATCTCACAGGAAATTTTTAAAGCAAATCATTGCGCGTCATATCAAAGAAACTAAAAGCGAAAGAGCAAAAGTAATATTAGATGAGTTCGACAGGTATGAGCCCTCATTCTGGCTGGTCTCACCTGCCGCTTTGAATATTCAAGATTTGTTAAAAGCAACCACAGCTAACGCTGCTTAGTTTAATCCTGCATCGCTTTTTTAAGATTTTTTGTATCAAATGCACTCGTCACTGTTGCATTCGATAATTGATTTAGCAGAACTAGATTCAATCTACCCGCTTTAATTTTTTTATCTCTAAGAATATATGGTTTTAGTTCTTCATAATTGTATTGATTAAGAGATAGATCAAATTCAAACATTTCTAATAACGCAATAACTTTTTTGTGATCTTTTTCAGAAATAAGGCTCTCTAAATAAGAAATTTTAGAAGCAATTTTCATTCCTTTTGCCACAGCCTCTCCGTGCAGGATTTTTTTATATTTCCCATGCGCTTCAATGGCATGACCAAAAGTATGACCAAAATTCAAAATCGCACGAATGCCATTTTCCTTCTCATCCTGTGTCACAATTTGGGCCTTAGTATGAATCGATGCAAAAATTATTTCTTCAATAATCTTATGATGCATTAATAAAATCTCCTTAGGATGTCTTTTCAGCAATGAAAATAGAGATTTATTTTTAATCAAGGCGTATTTTATTACCTCAGCTAAACCAGCCTTAAACTCTCGATTTGATAGTGTTTTCAGCACGGATGTATCAATGATGACACCTTTAGGGTTATAAAATGCTCCAACAAGATTTTTGCCTGCTGATATATTGATTGCGGTCTTCCCCCCGACAGAAGAATCTACCTGAGCGAGAAGTGTGGTAGGTATTTGTATAAATGGAATGCCCCTCAAGTAAGAGCTAGCAACATAGCCAGAGATATCCCCAACCACGCCACCACCGACGGCAATGATTAAATCTGTCCTGTCAAAATTACTCTCTGCTAAAAAATTTAATATTTTCTGAAAGTTTTGAATAGATTTCGCTTTTTCTCCTTGCTGCAAAATAATCTCAAAAACTTTGGTTGATGGTTTGCAAGCAGCTGTAACTTTTTTGACTATCTTTTGAGGCACTCCATCATCTGAAATAATGAGTGTTTTTTTATGCTCTTTAAGCAGAGGAGCAATATTTTTCCTTGAGATAGCTTCTTTGCTTATTAGAATTTTGTACTTATTTTTTCTTTGACCTGCAAAGAGTTCTTTAGCCATAATTTTTAACGAGTTTAACTATTTCGTTTGCAACCTCTGAGCCACTTTTATTCTCAGTATCAATTATATGATCAGACACTTCTTCATATAAAGACTGTCTTGACTTTTGAAGATCTGCTAGAACTTTTGCAGGATCTTGATCTTTTAACAATGGCCTATCTTTATCTTTGGCTGTTCTTTCAATCTGGACTTTTAAAGGAGTATGAAGATAAAAAACAGTACCTCTTGATGCTAGCAGCTCTCTATTTTCATCTTCAATGACAATACCACCACCGGTCGCCAGAACAATTGAATTTAGTGCAACCATTTCTTTTAATGTGGCGGTTTCACGTTTTCTAAAACCAGCTTCGCCCTCAATATCAAAAATCCAATCTATTGTAACGCCAGTGCTTTCTTCAATCTTTGCATCAGTATCATGGAAATCTAAAAATAGCTCTCCAGCCACGATCTTCCCAACAGTGGTTTTTCCAGAGCCCATAGGACCAACAATAAAAATATTCATACTTCGTTTTTTAAGTTGCTGATTCTATCATTTATAGGAGTAAAATAATTCTAATTCATGTATCAAAATATTTGAGCGTTAACATTAAAAACATAATTATTTAATTTGTATGTTTGTTAGATTAATAAATTGGGCATTATTAGCCACATTAATAGGCACTCTTGTATCAATATTTACTATTGGAGCTGGATATCTCTTTATAAAGCCCAGTCTCCCAGAAATTAATTTAGTTGATGAAGATGTATTGCAAATACCTTTAAAAGTTTATACGTCTGATGGTGTCTTAATTGGTGAGTTTGGGGATCAGAAAAGAAGAACTATTGAATATAAGGAGATTCCACAAAATCTAAAAAATGCATTTTTAGCCGCTGAAGATGATCAATTTTTCGAACATAGCGGTGTAAGGCTAACTTCTCTTGTCAGAGCAGCCTACCAAATGGTTCAATCGGGTGAAATTGTGAGTGGCGGGGGTACAATTACAATGCAGGTTGTTAGAGGATACCTGCTATCTCGTGATCAAAAAATCATTCGAAAAATTAAAGAAATCTATCTCGCCTTTGAGTTAGAAAGCTCTGCAAGTAAAGAAGAAATTTTTGCTCTCTATCTCAATACTATTTTTTTAGGCAATCGATCATATGGTGTAGAGGCTGCAGCAAATAAATATTTTTCTAAATCTATTAATGAGCTAACTCTTGCTGAATCTGCATTAATTGCATCATCAGCTCAGCTTCCTTCGAGAATTAACCCTATTCGCTCTCCCGATAGATCAATTATTAGACGTAACTGGATTTTGGGAAGAATGTATAAGCTTGGATATATTGGTAAAGCCCAGTTCTTGCTTGCGAAGGCTGAGCCCATTAACTTAACTCAATTAGATTCAAGCTTTTCATTGGATGGACGACACATTGCTGAAATCGCTAGACAAGCGATGATCGAAAGATATGGCTTATCGGTATACAAAGATGGCTTATCAGTTTTCACTACAATAGATTCCTCACTTCAGCAGGCAGCTCTTGATAGTGCTGCAAATAATTTATATGCATATGATAAACGTCATGGCTGGAGGGAGCCTGCGAATCTTTTATCAAAAATTCCTGACTTTATTTTTAAAGAATTGCAAGATGGAAACTTAGATATTTTATATCAAGATTCAAATACCCTTGATGAGCTAGGCATGAGGCAGCTAAACATATCTGTAATCAGAGATTTTTTTGAAGAGTTTGCCAATTCAGATAGACATTCAGTCGGAATCGTCATGGATGTAAAACCAGACAGAATCATATATCTAAATAATTCTTTTCAATTAGAGAGTTTATTTTGGGATGATGTTTATGAGTGGGCTAGGTCAAGAATAGATATTAATAAATTAGGGCCTCGGCCTCAAAACTTCTATGACATTCTTCGTTTAGGAGATTTAATATATCTGTCTGAGTTAAATGGAAATTATTATCTTGATCAAGTCCCCGATGCCGAAGTGGCATTTATTTCTACAAATCCTTCTAATGGGGCCATTAAGACTTATATCGGTGGATTGAATTTCTCAAAAAGTAATTTCGATAGGGTGAAACAATCATATCCTCAAGCTGGGTCAAGCTTTAAGCCATTTATATATGCCTCTGCTTTTGCGAATGGTTACAAGGCATCTGACAAAATAAATGATGCTCCTATTATTTTTGAAGACTCAAATTTGGAGAGTAGCTGGAGACCTGAAAATTATACTGGTAAATTTTATGGGCCCATTAGGCTCAGGGAAGCCCTAGTTCAGTCAGTGAATTTAGTTTCTATTAAGTTGTTGAGAGAAATGGGGATTACGCAGACTCAAAACTATCTATCAAGATTTGGATTTCCTAAGTCCAGATTAGCTCCAGATTTGTCTTTGGCACTTGGATCATCAAGCTTTTCTCCGGCTGAGATGGTTCGAGCATACAGTATTATGGTTAACGCTGATGATTCTAAAGATTTATTCTTTATAGAAAGGGTAGTAGATAGAAATGGAAAAACTATTTTTCAAAATCCTCAAATGAAAAATAAGAAAAAAAATATTGATGGTTTTCCATGGTTTCAAACTAACTTAACAGAGGAAATCAAACCTTTTTATTTGTTACCACCCATCCAAAAGGAGTCCTTGGCACCAATTGATCCTAGAGTAACTTTTATTACAAAAGATATATTGCGGGAGGCTCTTTCGAGAGGGAGCAATGGAAGAAAAGTCCAAGTTTTAAATAGAAGTGATATTGCGGGAAAAACGGGCACAACAAATGACGCAATAAGTACTTGGTTTTCTGGCTTTCATAATGATTTAGTAACAACTGTTTGGGTTGGAACTGATGATTTTTCCTCTTTGGGAGATAATGAATTTGGTTCCAGTATTGCTTTGCCTACTTGGGTTGATTTTATGAAAACAGCATTGGTAGATCTGCCTGAAGAAGACTGGAAAATTCCAAAGGGTTTGTCTTATGTGAGAGTTGATCGTGAGACAGGCAGGCCAGTTGATGAAAAAAGCAAAAACTCTTACTTTGAACTTTTTTTAGATGAATAGACCTAACTTTTAAAAATGCTGTTAGAAATGAACAACCAATAATTTTCAATATAGCTGCTAGGAATTTCTTTAAACTTATTTCTAATAAATCTAGAAATCATGCCTTCCATTATTGAGGTAATCAGATGAGCGCTTTGACCAGCAGTTAATTGCAAGGAATCTTTCTTTGTAGAGAGCAATTGTTTAATTGCAAGCTCTAATCTTTCATAGAACTGATTTACGGAGTCGATGACATTTTGCTCACTCGGTCCCAATGCTTCGCGAGATAAAATTCGAGCAAAACCTTTGTTTTTTTCTAAAAATATTGCGTAAAAAAAGAATATCAACCTAACTTTTTCTTCTGCCTCAATATCAGCATCGTTTTTTATTTCTCCAACTTTCTGGAAGATTGTTTGATCGCAAAATGTAAACAGTTCTAAAAAAATTGATCTTTTGCTAGGAAAATGTCTATAAAGGGCAGCTTCAGTTACACCACTTTCAGCAGCAAGAACTGCCGTTGTTACCTTCGTCGCATCTCTTTCCTCCAAAAGCTTTGCTAAGCTTTGAAGGATAATTTGTTTTCTGTCTTTTGACATAGCTTTAGCTTAGCTCAATGTTAATTGTTTCATCAATTTTTTTTAATTGATTGAGGAATATATTTTGTATTTCATTTAGCCTCTCTGGAGAATTTGCTTCAAACCTCAAAACAAGCTTTGGTGTTGTATTTGAGGCTCGAAGTAAACCCCAGCCATCATTAAAGTTTACTCTTAGGCCATCTATTGTGATCTTTTCACCTTCTCCAAAATCAGATTGCGAAACAAAATCTTCAACTATTTTGAATTTTTTATCTTCATCTACATTTATATTTATTTCAGGTGTCGAATAGGCTTTTGGCAATTGATCAAAAATTGTTGAAAGAGAGGATGTAGAGTTTTTTATTACTTCTATAAGCCTGAAAGCTGAATAATGTCCGTCATCGAAGCCATACCATTTGTCATTAAAAAAGATATGGCCGCTCATTTCCCCAGCAAGTGGTGCATTGGTTTTTTTAAGGGCATTTTTAATATGAAAATGTCCTGTAGGAGACATTATTGGTATGCCGCCAGCCTCAGTAATCATTTTGGCAAGTAAATTGGTGCACTTCACATCAAATATAATTTTTTTACCCTTGCTATTTTGCAACACTGTTTTGCTGAATATCATCATAAGCTGATCCGGGTAAATAATTTCGCCTAGATTACTTACTACCCCCAACCTGTCCCCATCCCCATCAAAAGCAATGCCAAGATCTGCTTCTTCTGCTTTTACAATTTTTATGAGGTCTTGAAGATTTTCTACTTTGCCTGGATCAGGATGATGATTGGGAAAATTTCCATCAATTTCACAAAATAACTCCACCACTTCATGCCCAAGTGCACGCATTAATTTGGGTCCAATTTCTCCAGCCGAACCATTGCCACAATCAACAACAACCTTGATTTTTTTTGAGTTCTTGGTTGCTTGAGATATTACCTCTTCAATATATTCATCCATTAAATCGTTCTTAATAATTTCAGATCCAATGTCTTTAGAATTTGGTTTATTTGAAATTAACTGCAGTATCTCAATCCCTGAGATTGGCATGTCATTTATTACAACTTTAAAGCCATTATAATTTTTTGGATTATGACTTCCAGTTATCATAACGCCTGATTTGGAGTTCAGTTTTTTTGCAGCAAAATAAAGAAGCGGGCTTGTTACTATGCCTACATTTACCACATTGATTCCAAGGGATTGCAATTCTTTTGAAAGTAATTTCAATATGTTTTCTCCAGACAGTCGCCCATCTCTGCCTAGAGCTAGCTCATTTACCCTTTCATCAAT
>JADHNM010000022.1 GCA_016779505.1 SAR86 cluster bacterium | reverse complement strand
GCCTAGAGGCGTTCTAGGTATGAATGCTGCCATGATGGAAGAATACCTACAATTTATTGCAAACAGAAGATTGACTCAAATTGGTCTTGATGAAGAGTTCAAAGGAGCAACCAATCCCTTTCCTTGGATGTCTGAGATCATGGATCTAAGAAAAGAGAAAAATTTCTTCGAGACTCGTGTGATTGAATACCAAACAGGTGGTGCCTTAAACTGGGAGTAAGCCATCAACTTGTTGATTGGATCGGTATAATTTTTATCCCTAGGCTATAATTACAGAATCTTAAACTAGGGGAAGATTCACATGACTGATGCTCATCAGCCAACAAAAGGCTATCGTACTTTTGTTCTAATACTGCTAACCGTTGTCTACGGATTTAACTTTATCGATCGCCAAATTTTAGGGATACTTGCTCCCTTTATCCAAGAGGATTTAAACCTAACAAATACAGAGTTAGGATTGTTAATAGGTTTGGCATTTGCAATATTCTATACAACCGTTGCCATCCCAATCGCATGGTTAGCAGATAGATATAACAGAGTTAATATATTATCGATGGCTCTTGCAACATGGAGTGGGTTTACAGCGTTAACTGGCCTAGCAACAAATTTTTTCCAGATCGGCCTTGCTCGAATGGGAGTTGGTATTGGTGAAGCTGGTGGCAGCCCTCCATCTCACTCAATTATCTCTGATATGTATCCAAAAGAAGAGCGAGCGAGTGCTCTTGGGGTTTATGCCATGGGGATACCGCTGGGTATTATGGCTGCTTACTTTGTTACTGCAGCTCTTATAGGAGCATCCAGCGAGGATGTGAATTGGAGAGAGATATTTGTCTTCTTGGGTGTTACAGGAATTCTTTTAGCAGTGGTTGTTAAATTAACAATTCGAGAGCCTATTCGCGGAGCAATGGAATTTGATGATCAAAGAGAAATTGCAAAACCTCCCTTTATAGAATCTCTAAAAACCCTTCTTAAAATTCCAGCATGGTGGGCAATGTGCCTTGGTATCGCTTTCGGATCCTTTGTTTCATATTCTAAGTCTGCTTTCCATACCAAATATCTAGTTACTTTAGATCCAAGCTTTGATTTCCAAACCCTAGTTATTATTCTAGGTTTTGTTAACGGGCTTACATATGCAGGTGGTGCATTCTTTGGAGCAAGGCTAGCTGATAGCTGGGGTAAAAAAGATATAAGAGCCTATGGGTGGTTGCCAGCCATCTCAATAGCGATTTGTCTGCCTTTGGGTATTGCAGCTTGGTGGTCAAC
The DNA here is from genome assembly GCA_016779505.1 of SAR86 cluster bacterium. GTDB lineage: Bacteria > Pseudomonadota > Gammaproteobacteria > Magnimaribacterales > D2472 > D2472. The sequence goes on along the minus strand of JADHNM010000022.1, from coordinate 15,765 downwards.
TTCTGTTGAGATGAATCTAGTATTCACATCGTTATTTTTAATCTTTATGGGAATATACCTAGGTCCAAGTTTTGCAATTGCACAAACACTAGCTCCTATCCATATGCGTGCTATGTCAACTGCCCTTTTCTTCTTTATTTTAAATATGATTGGTTTAGGTCTTGGGCCAAGCATTTCAGGCTGGATGATTGATATGTTTAAAGCGAATAATGGTGAAGTTGAATCCATTAGATATGCTATGACGGTAACTTCACTTGTATTTATCCCATCAATTATTAGCTTTTTGGTTGTTGCACGTAAACTTCCCGAAGATTGGGCAACTGCCGAAAAAAATAATCTTAAATTAGCAAAAAGTGAATCTTCATGATTGAGAGTTTTTTGCAATATGGGCAATGGGTAATCTTGGTGCTAAGTATTCTCAGTTTAGTTTTGGTAAGCTCAGTAAAGCATGAGACAAGATTAAATGGCTATATCTTAACTGGAATTAGCAGATTTGCTGGTGGTTTGGTTTTTGTATTTGTAGATTTGCCTGCGTTTGTTATTGCAAATTTAATACAAACTTATATAGCTTTTAAGGGTTACTATAATAATAAAAAAGCCGGTGAGGAAAAAAATGAAGTTGTATGACAATAAAATGGCTAACAGCCCAAGAAAAGTAAGAATGTTTTTGGCTGAAAAAAATATTGATGATATTGAGATGATTGAAATTGATATGATGAAAGGAGAGCATAAAACCCCTGAATATAGGGCTATAGCCCCTAACTCTAGAATTCCAGCGCTCCAGCTTGATGATGGAACAGTCATCATGGAATCAACTGCTATATGTAGATATTTAGAATCTTTATACCCAGAACCAAACTTGTTTGGTGAAAGCCCTATAGAAATTGCTTCAATTGAAATGTGGCAGGCGAGAATATATAACGAGTTAATGATACCTTTGGCAATGGGTTTTAGGCATTTGCATCCAGCAATGTCAGGCTTGGAAACACAAAACAAAGAATATGGCGAGACGCAAAAAAATATTGGGATTAAATCGCTTAAATATTTTAATGGTGTTTTGTCAGAATCTAAATATGTTGCAGGTGAAAGATACACATTTGCTGATATTCAGATGATAACAACAACTGATTTCTTTATTGGTCTAAATCGATTAGATATTAAAGATTATCCAGAAATTGAAAGGCATACAAATCTGATATCTCAGCGTGAAAGCTTTTCTGCTTAAGCTTTGTCTGCCTGTTCAAGAATTTTAATTGTTTGCTCAGGTCCACTAAATAGCTCTCTTGCATCTTCCATGTCAGAAACAGAATCCCACCCAGCTGCTATGTTCTCAGGAGTCATCTCATCCCCTGTACCAAGAGCAAGACCCATAGTTTCCAAAATTCTAAATCTTGTAAATACTCCTGCCCCAGCTCCAATAATGGCTCCATTTTGACTTTCTTCACTAGCTAGGTAGATAACGGCTGGAGTAACGTACTCGGGCATAAACCTCTCACCAATGCCTTCTGGAAATAAAGAATCTGTCATTCTAGATAAAGCAACTGGAGCAACAGCACTTGAGAAGACATTATATTTTTGACCTTCTATCTTCAGACAATTCATCAAGCCGATCATGCCCATTTTTGCTGCGCCGTAATTTGCTTGACCAAAGTTACCACAAAGACCGCCAGAGGATGTGGTAAAAATTATTCTACCGAAATTTTGTTCACGCATGATTGGATAAACAGCGTGAGAAGCATAGAAACTTCCCTGAAAGTGCACATCCATTACCTGGTCGAATTCTTCAGTGGTAATTTTATGAAAACTTTTATCTCTCAAGATTCCAGCATTGTTAACCAAAATATCTATACGGCCCCATTTTTCCATAGTTTCAGCAATCATTTTTGAAACACCCTCTTTGTCTGCAACGCTAGAGCCATTTGCGATGGCTTCTCCACCCTCTGCCTTAATTTCCTCAACAACCCCATTTGCCGCATCACTTGCGCCACCAGAGCCATCAACAGCTCCTCCCAGATCATTAACTACAACTTTTGCTCCTCTTCTTGCAAATTCAAGCGCATGTTGCTTTCCTAGGCCTCCGCCTGCACCCGTTACGATTACTACTTTGTCATCAAATCTTATGGCCATGGTTATCTCCGTGTTGGTATATATATTCTAACTAATTTGAACCTGAAAAAATGGACTCAGGTTGAAAATTTTTATCTTTTATAAGGTTCATCTCTAACTTAAAGCCATTACCTAGAGCTTTTTTAAAAAGCATAAACTGTCTGGGTTGATTAACACTATCAACTGCAATTAAGTATCCATCTTTACCATAACAAGCTATAAATTCTGCTGAATCAGTATCTCCGATAATATGACACTCATCATAGCCACTTGATAAACCAGCCATTTGTAATTTTAGATCATATTGATCAGACCAGAACCAGGGCATCTCCTTGTTAAAAAGCTCATTACCAAGGATTGATGAAGAAGCTACTTTCGCTTGCGCTAGAGCATTTGGCACACTTTCAAGTCTAAATTCTTTATTGTAAAGAGTATTAAAAGAAGATGTGCAATCACCCACAGCAAGAATATTTGGGATAGAGGTTCTACAATATTGATCCGTCTTGATTCCATTATCGCATTCTAAGCCGATTGAATCTGCAAGCTGTGTATTCGGAATTGCTCCGATACCCACCAAAACTATATCAGCAGAAATGCTCTTGCCAGATTCTAGATTAACTGTATTAATTATTTTATTTTTAGCTTCAAGGCTGGTGACTCTAGCGTTACAAATAATCTCAACGCCCTTTTTGCTATGAAAATCATTATAAAAATTTGAAACTTCCGGACTTGTAACTCTCTGCAGAATGCGATCTTCTGCCTCTAAAATAACTACATTCAAGCCAAGCTCTGTCATAACCGAAGCTACTTCAAGCCCAATATAACCTCCGCCTATTAAAACTATGTCTTTAGCTGAGCCAATTGCTTTTTGAACAGATAGCGCATCTGTTATCTGCCTTAGGTAAAACAAATTTGCAGCATCAGCATTTTCCATCTGCAGTAATCTAGGAGATGCCCCAGTTGCAAAAACTAAATAATCGAAATCAAAAGTGACATCAGTTGCCTTGACATGATTAGATTCAAGGTTGATGGCATCAATTCGAGTATTTAGATTAATGGAGATATTCTGCTCTTCATAGAAGTTAGCTGGCTTAAAGCTTAGCTTTTCAATTCCAATACTTTGTTTTAAAAAATCTTTAGATAATGGGGGTCTATGATAAGGCAGATAGTCCTCATAACTTATGATAGTTATATCTCCATCAAAACCATCTTTTCGTAATGCAAAGGCTGTGTTGGCTCCAGCATGCCCTCCACCGGCAATTAATACTTTACTCATTGCATTGACCAATTGGATTTAATGAAAACATATTTATACTAACTCTCTAATGAAGAATGAAATTGTAGCTCACAACGATCTAAAAGTTCGAATCGATAAGGAGTTTTTTGATTCAAACGAATCTAATATATTGCTCAAAAAACTAATAGCAAGCCTTCCCTGGGAATCAATGATGATCAAAATGTTTGGCAAAAATACCAAAATTCCCAGATTACAATGCTGGATAGGTGATGAAGGATGTGACTACAAATATTCAGGCAAAAAATTAAATCGACAGAATTGGACAAAAGATTTAGCCATGATCCGAGAGAAGATTTCTAGAGAATTAAAAATTGATTTTAACTCTGTTCTTGTAAATTATTACAGAGATGGAAAAGACTCAATGGGATGGCATTCTGATGATGAAAAAGAGCTTGGTCCTGTTCCTACCATAGCCTCAATCTCACTTGGCAGTGAGAGAGATTTGGTATTTAGAAATAAAATTAATAAAGAGACTCTCTCAGTATCTCAGACCAATGGCTGTTTAATATTGATCGATGGTAAAACACAAAAAAATTGGCAACATTCCATAAAAAAGACACAAAAAATCATTGGGCCGCGAATTAATTTAACGTTTAGGAATATAATAAATAAAAATAATTTATAAGGATTTTTTATGAAAGATAGAGTCAAGGTTGTTGTTACTGGTGCAGCCGGTCAGATAAGTTACTCTTTAATACCAAGATTAGTGGATGGTAATACCTTTGGAGATAGGATTGTAGATTTAGAGTTGGTGGAAATCCCTCAAGTAGTTGATAAATTAGAAGGTCTAGTAATGGAATTAGAAGATTCTAATTTTCCAAATATGGGAAATGTGAATTACACATCAAACTTCGAAGAAGCTGCTCAAGACGCTGACTGGTTCCTATTAGTTGGCAGTATTCCAAGGGGCATTGTGTTTAATGGTAAAAAGATTGAAGAGCGTGCTGACCTCCTCCAAATTAATGGTGGTATTTTTGTTGGGCAGGGCCAAGCAATTGGTAAATTTGGAAAACCAGATGCAAAAATTTTAGTCGTGGGCAATCCCGCCAATACCAATGCTTTAATTGGAAGACATTCTGCTAACAATGATTCTCAGCTATGGATGGCCATGACAATGCTGGATTCAAGTAGAGCAAGATCAGTCTTATCTAAAAAACTTAATACGGGAATTGGAGAAATAAGCAAAATGATTATTTGGGGAAATCATAGCCCAACCATGTATCCAGATTTTGAAAATGTAGTCTTGAATGGCGTCCAAGGAAAAGATCTAATTAATGATATGGAGTGGGTTGAAAATGATTTTCTGCCAGTGGTGCAGCAACGAGGTAAAGCCGTTATTGATTCACGGGGAGCATCCTCTGCAACCTCTGCAGCAAAAGCAGCTCTAGATACGGTTGTTGCTTGCGAGAACCCTACAATGTCTGGAGATTGTTTTAGTGCAGCGGTAATGAGTGATGGTAGCTATGATCTTCCAGAAGGTATTATTTGTGGTATGCCTATGATGACCACTCCAGAAGGTAAAGTTGAAATTGTAAGAGACATTGTATTATCTGATTTCGCAAAAGAAAAAATAAAAATTTCAACAGATGAGTTGATTGATGAAAGATCTGCAGTTGAGGATTTATTAAAATAAATGGCTAAAAGTGGATTAAATGATTTCTTAGTTGAAGTCATCCACAATGAAGAAGTTTCATCAGTTCTGGCAATCACCAAAAAAGACTTAAGCGCCTTTGCTGAGCTTAGTGAAGATTATCTTAAGAAATTATCAATTATGAACCTTGATCATCTGGACTCTAATATCGCTGAGCCTAATGATTTATGCATCATCTTTGATGATATATCTATCTCAAAAACTCAAATTGGTTTAGTAAAGAATATGCTAGCTCAAAAAATATTAATTCTTAAAAAGAATAAAGACGATAATGATCATCAAAAATTCTTGGAGCTAGGATTTACTCACGACATTGAAATTACGCAAGCACGGATCTATTCATACAACCTAAAAACTTATAATAATAAGAGAGGCTGGAATAATTCTGAGGGTTGGGCTAATCCAGAAAATTTTGAAAAATATAGATGGTAATCTCTTCATATAATTTTAGCTTCATCTTCTCTTGCTTTTTTTAACTGCAAATCAGCAAACTCTGTATGTAGACTTCTAGCGTAAATCATAACGGGTACCAAAAAATACAAAAAGAAAAAATCATAGCCAGTCAGAAAGTTATAGGTTGCATGAATTCCAATTGGGAATACTAAACTTTTGATTAAAAATTGCTTAGATTGAGTAAAAGCATATAAACCAAAAAAATAACCCATGATAATGCCACATGAAGCATGCAATGGGATTGCGCTTATCCCTCTCATTATTGCAAGAGAAAATGAATCAACCTCAAGATTTCCTGAGTATACATATGACATATTTTCAAAAGTTGCAAAACCCAGTGAAACTATGACGCCATAAACAATTGCATCCATGGGCTCATTAAATTCACTTTTCGGCCTAATATAAAAATATAGCACTAAAAACTTTAACGTTTCTTCTGTAAATCCAGCGCGATATGAATATTCATAAGATGGGATTAGGAGATGATTTAACTCTGCGGCTGGAAAACATATGATAACTCCTGCAAAGAAAGTCTTTATAACTACGTCAGTAGGCTCTCTAAATTTATCTGAATAGATTATTGCAAAGACAATAAATATAGGCACCCCAACAGTAATGAGTAAAGTAAGATACATACTTAAAAAGTTAAGATTTTAATTGAGGAAATAGAATTACATCTCTGATTGAGCTTTGATTAGTTAACATCATAACTAATCTATCTATCCCAACACCAACCCCTACTGCAGGAGGCATGCCATGCTCCAAAGCAGTAATATAGTCTTCGTCAAACCCCATAGCCTCGTCATCTCCATCTGCTTTTGCCTTAACCTGTTCTTGGAATCGTGCTGCCTGATCATCTGGATCATTTAATTCGCAGAAACCATTGGCAATTTCTTTGCCGCCAATAAATAACTCAAATCTGTCTGCAATTGATGGATCATCATTATTTCTTCTGGATAAAGGTGAAACCTCTACCGGATACTCTGTAACAAAGGTAGGTTGAATAAGATTGGCCTCAACTGATTTTTCAAAAATTTCTAATAATACTTTTCCGACTCCCCAAGAGTCCTTGTATGGCACTTTGAGTGATTGACAGTAACTTCTGAGCTTGGCTAAATTAGTTAAATCATCATTACTTAGCTTAGAGTTATACTCTAGTACTAAATTATTAAGAGTTTCAGTGGAGAAATTAGAAAGATCTATTTTATCGCCATCCCATTCAATTTCATCATTATTACCAATTGCCGCTGATGCTGACTGAATAATATTCTTGGTGAACTCTATTGTTCCTTCAAAAGTAGCAAAAGCTGCGTAAAACTCCAACATCGTAAACTCTGGATTGTGTCTAGTAGACAGTCCCTCATTTCTAAAACTTCTATTAATCTCAAAAACCTTTTCAAAACCTCCAACCAATAGCCTTTTTAGATGAAGCTCAGGTGCAATTCTTAAGAAAAGCTCTCTATCTAGTGCGTTGTGCTGTGTAATAAAAGGTTTTGCAACAGCTCCTCCTGGTATTGAATGCATCATGGGCGTTTCTACTTCAAGAAAACCATCCTCAAGCATTGAGGATCTAATAGATGAAACAATTTGAGAGCGTTTTCTAAAGACCTCTTGGGATTCAGGGTTGCTCATTAAATCCAAGTACCTTTGACGATATTTAATTTCGATATCAGCCAAACCTTTATGTTTTTCTGGCATAGGTCTTAGTGATTTTGTGATTAGTGTAATTGCATGAGCTTCAACCGTTAGTTCTTCTGTTTTGGTCTTAAATAAATTACCGCTAATTCCAATAATGTCTCCAAGATCCCAGGATTTAAAATTCTTGTATAAATCTGGGTCTACATTATTTTTGCTGATATAAGCCTGTATATCTCCTGAGCCATCTCTAATAGTTACGAAGCTGGCATTACCCATCACTCTTTTTAAAACTATTCTCCCGGCTATGGATAGGTTTGTAATCTTTTTTTCTTCAAGCTCCTCTTTACTATGATGGCCATAAGAATCATGTAAATCTTTGGCTTTTTTAGAAGGAATAAAATTATTTACATAAGCGATATTAGCTTCTCTAAGCTCTTCAAGCTTTCTTCGTCTTTCCTCTAAGATAGAGGCCTCACCACCAATATTTGAATCGCTCATTTACACTCCTTGGGTTAGACTAGCTTTAATAAATATATCTATATCTCCGTCGAGGATTGAAGAGATATTACCACTTTCAACGTTTGTTCTTAAGTCTTTAATACGAGATTGATCTAAAACATATGATCGGATTTGGCTTCCCCAGCCAATATCAGACTTGCTATCTTCTAATAACTGCTGCTCATCTTTCTGTTTTTGAAGCTCCAATTCATATAATTTTGATTTAAGTTGTTTGAAAGCATTGTCTTTATTTTTATGTTGGGAACGATCACTTTGACACTGAACCACTGTCCCCGTTGGAGTGTGTGTTAAACGAACTGCTGAATCTGTTTTGTTAACATGCTGACCGCCCGCCCCTGATGCTCTATAGGTATCAATTCTTACATCTGCAGGATTCAATTCAACCTCAATAGATTCATCAATTTCTGGAGAAATAAATACAGATGCAAAAGATGTGTGTCGTCTACTACCAGAATCAAAAGGAGACTTCCTAACTAGCCGATGAACCCCGGTTTCTGTTCTAAGCCATCCATAGGCATAACTCCCCTTAATAAGTAATGATGCTGATTTGATGCCTGCCACCTCTCCGGGTGAATGCTCAATAACGGATACTGAAAATTCATGTTTTTCTGCCCATCGTGTATACATTCTAAGAAGCATATCAGCCCAGTCTTGAGCTTCAGTGCCTCCAGAGCCAGATTGAATATCAATAAATGCAGAATTAGGATCCATTTTATTGGAGAACATTCTATTAAATTCTAAATTTTCTACTTTAGAAATTAGAGTTTGGGTTTCTTCATTAATTTCATTGATTGAGTCATCGTCAGATTCCTCAATTGCAATGTCTATAAGATCAAGATTGTCATTGATAGCCTCATCAACAGATAAAAAAGAATTTAGAAATTTTTCTAAATCTGCTTTTTCTTTATTCAAAGATTGGGATAGCTCTAAATTAGACCAGGTGGACTCATCTGATAATCTATTATTAATATCTTCTAGAGAGCCCTGTTTATTAGCAACGTCAAAGATGCCCCCGGAGATCATTCATACGATCTCTGAGATCAGCAAGGGTTGATTTAATTTCACCTGTTTCCATAGTATCCATTTTAATATCTTTAGCTAATCTATGAAACAGTTAACAGAATAAAGATCTGGAAAGTATCTGAAACACTTTTATTTCGCCTCTCGAATCATTGGAAATGCAGGGGGAGAATCTGCGAATTGAACTCTTCCGATTTCTACAAAGCCATGTCTTTCATATAAAGCCTTATTTTGCTCATTAGAGGCTTCTAGATAGGCTCTCTCACCTTTCTGATCTATCATTTGCAAAGCTTCTTTGAGCAAAAAAGATCCAATTCCTTTTCTTTGCTGGGCTGGGTCAACGGCAATAAATGGGAGATACCAAGCATCTTCGGGATGATATTTTTCAAATTCTTCAAAAAACCTAGCCACAGTCTCAATTCGATCTTCAGGGATAGCTGCAAAAGTTGGCTCCAAGACTGTGCTATCAAAGAAAATGCCTGGAGGGTGCCACAAAGAAGAGCCATAAAAATTTTCTTCTGAATATACGATATTATTTTCAAAGGCAATTCTTGAGAACTCCTCCATCCATTTATCAAAGCTATTTAAATAAGATGAGGCGTCTGGAAAAACCCATCTCATCAAAGCATCTGAAGCAAAGCCTAGCTTAAGAACACCTTTCACACGCTCCAGATCTGTTGTTGAAGCTTTAACTATCTTTGGAATACTCATAAATTAAAAAATTAGTTATTACGATTAATAAAGTTAACAATTTGATTGTAATCTGCATCAAATGAATGAAGATACTCCTCTTTTTTAAATAAATCTCTTAACGCAAAAGGCAAAGAGTTTATTTCTATGTCTAATTCTTCATAGACTTGAGGAAATTTGGCTGGATGTGCGGTAGATAGAACAACATAATGATTATTTTCATCGCTTTTATTAAATGCTTCAACAGCAGCAACAGCTGTGTGAGGATCTAGAATATAGTTAAATAATTTATAAGTTTCCTGAATTATTTTTTTTGTATCCAAATCATTGACTTTGCTAGAAGAGAAAAGACGATCTTTCTTTTGCCAAGTTATAGAATCAAGCTCAATAGGGTTGGTTGGAAAATTATCAAACATTTTGGAACATCTAGCAGAATCCCTATCCAAAAAGAGATCGTATACCAATCTTTCAAAATTGCTGGCAACACTTATATCCATGCTTGGAGAAATAGTTTCATGAACAAATTGCTTTGAGTAATTGTTATCACTAAAGAATCGATGCAAGATATCATTTTCATTGACAGCAACAGAAATGTTGTTAATTGGAAGTCCCATTTTGTGGGCAGAGTAACAAGCAAATACATTACCAAAATTTCCTGTAGGGATTGAGAAATTTAAATTGCTTTTTTGGTGTAATTGATTGAAAGCATAAAAGTAATAACAAATTTGACCAATAATTCGAGTCCAATTGATTGAATTAACCGCTAGTAAATATTGATCATTATTTAAGAAATCACGTTTTTTGAAAGCAAGTTTTACCAAGTCTTGGCAATCATCAAATGTTCCATCTATTCTTAGAGCAAAAACATTTGAAGCCTTGATAGTGCTCATTTGCCTGCGCTGAACTTCAGACATATTTCCATTTGGAAGCAAAATAAAGCTCTTAATTCGACCATAATTCTTGCATGCGTCAATTGCAGCTGAGCCAGTATCGCCAGAGGTTGCCCCAAGCACAATTGCAGTTTTATTTTCAGACTCTAAGACCTTATTAAAGAATGCAGCAGCTAGCTGTAACCCAAAATCTTTAAATGCTGCAGTGGGTCCATGAAAGAGTTCAAGAATTGAAACTGAATTAAATTCTTTAATGCCAATTAGATCTTGATGTTCAAAATCATGCCAAGTTGATTCAACCATGCTTGTTGTTTCTTCATGAGAAAAAGACGAGGAAGTAAATAATGGAACAATGCATTTAGCTATATCCACAAATGATGTTTTGGACTTAATTTCATCTAAATCAACTTGCGGCCAGTAATCTGGCATAAAAAGACCACCATCGTCAGCAAGGCCTTGCATTAAAATTGATGCAAAATCTTTATCAGTATCTTTTCCTCTAGTTGAGTGAAAAAGCATTACAGGTCCTCAATTCTAATAATTTTAGAATTTAAAATTTCTGGATGATTCTTTAAACCCTGTAAAGCAATTTGCATATCTTTTTCAAGAATTGGATCAGTAAAAATTACTACAGGCACATTACCATTATCCAACTGATCTTTTTGAATAACCTTATCAAAGCCAATGCCTTGACCTGCAAATATTTTACTAATTAAGGCTAAAACACCGGGCTCATCTTTGACCTCTAAATAAACATAATATTTAAATATTAAATCCTCAAATTTTACTAAGTTAGGTTTTTTTGAAAAGTCTGGGTATTGCATTGGATTAGACTCACCTGAATTTGAAAGCGCATACAAATCAGAAATTAAACCTGATGCTGTAGATTCTCTTCCGGCTCCAGACCCAGCAACATGAAATTCTCCAAGAAGATCTGTATCAAACTGAATTCCATTTCTAACACCCTTTAATCCTGCCAAGCTTGAGTCCTTGCTGAGCATTACAGGATGACTCCTTAACTCGATACCATGATCATTTAATTTTGCAACAGCTAAATGCTTAACTGTTAAATGAAACTCATTTGCATAAGTGAAGTCCTCTGATTGAATATTTTCTATTCCCTCAATATGAAAGTTTGATGCAGGAAGTCCGCTATTAAAAGCTAAAGCTGCAAGGATTCCAATTTTATGAGCTGCATCAGTTCCATTTACATCTAGACTTGGGTCGGGCTCTGCATACCCTTTTTCTTGAGCTTCCTTTAAGACAGCTTCATATGAAGCACCCTCTTCCATGCTGCTTAAGATAAAATTTGTTGTTCCATTAAGCATTCCTGCAACTTTAGAAATTTTATTTGCAGTTAAGTCGTTTGAAAGCATCTTGATGGAAGGAGTACCTGCACAAACAGCTGATTCAAATAGAAGTTTTACATTATTTTTTTTTGCTAAATTAATCAGCTCTTCACCATGCTCAAAAATTACTGCTTTGTTTGCAGTTACAACGTGCTTGCCTGAATTCAGAGCCAAAGTTATTAACTCTTTTGCAGTTTCAACCCCACCTATTAGTTCGACAAGAACATCTATATCTTCTTCAGCTACTTTAAAAATATCTCTTAAAATTTTTGTTGAGCCAGGATTACATTTTGGGTTGTCACGTCGGGCACCAATACAGCATATATCCCAATTAGCATAGATTTCTTCTCCGCCAACTAGCTGCTCATACAATCCAGTTGCAACATTTCCCCAGCCACAAATACCTATTTTTAATTTAGTCATTTTTAATTTAGTCTAGTAATTAGCTCCTCTGGGGGAAGATATCCCGGAAGTAGCTCTCCATTTGACTTAATTATAGCTGGAGTGCCAGTAATGCCAATCTTTTGACCAAGAAGAAAGTGTTTTTCAACAGGATGGTCTTGGCACATAGATAGCTGTACATCTATGCCTTGCTTCATTTTTGTTAGGGTATCCTTAGCATCTGTTGAGCACCAAGCTGTAACAATTTTATTATAGGAATCAGAAGCTAATCCCGATCTTGGAAATGCAACATAATTGACAGTTATACCTAAATCATTGAAATCATTAATTTCATTATGAAACTTTCTACAGTACCCGCAATCTACATCAGTAAAAATTATCACTCTGTGTTTTTCATTATTAGATTTAAAGGTAATAAAATCATCCTCAGACAGCGCTTCATCTAAAATATTTTTTCGTTTTAAATTGATTTCGTCTTTAGTAGTGTTTTGCAGCATATTTCCATTCACCGCATATAACTCGCCATAAAAAAAGAATTCTCCATTTTTTGAAGCATAAATAGGCTGCAAATCTCCAATATCAACTATATACAAATTTTCTATTTGAGATTCTTTTACGTTTTGAACAGACATTCCCTCAGGAAGCACGGCATTGATTTTAGATGAAATTAAAAGCTCGTCGGGTTTTGCATCTGGTGCAAAAATTAAAATAAGTATAATTAAGAATATTTTCATAAAAAATTAGCCTCTTGGATGATGTTGTTTCACCATATCACTTAGCCTTTGTTTGGCAATATGAGTATATATCTGAGTCGTAGATAGATCGCTGTGGCCAAGCAACATTTGGACTGACCTTAGATCCGCACCATTATTTAATAAATGAGTTGCAAATGCATGTCTAAGAGTATGTGGAGAAATATCCATGGGCAGATCTGTTGCTTTTAGATAAATCTTGAGCCTGTGCCAAAAAGCCTGTCGTGTAATCTTCTTGCCCTGTTGGCTGATAAAGAAATCTCGAGAATTTAAAGATAAATTATTTTTTCGTCTAAATTCAATATAGTCCATTAACCATGAAAGGGCATCATCTCCAAAGGGTATCATTCTTTCCTTTCCGCCCTTGCCCATTACCTTGATCAACGACCTATTTAGGTCAATATTTGTATACTTTAAGTTAATAAGTTCGCTAATCCTTACGCCTGTCGCATACATTAGCTCGATCATAGTCCTATCTCTTAATCCGATGAAAGTAGAGCAATCCGGGGCATCAATTAAGCTTTTCACATCAATGATTGATAAAGATTTTGGTAAAGCTTTAGCGCTCTTAAGGCCTGAGATATTTATAATAGGATTAGATTTTAAAAGTTTTTTTTTGCTTAAATGATTAAAAAAATGTTTTAAAGATGAGATTTTTCTGTTGATGGTTGTGTTAGATAGATTGATGCTTTGAAAATGCTTTAAATAATTTTCTACATCTTCCTCAGTTGCATTGACTGCTTCATATCTTTTATTTAAAAAGAGCCATTTTATAAAAGCCTGACAATCATTTGTATAAGCTTTTATTGTGTTTTCAGATAAACCTTTTTCAAGACGAAGGCTAGATAAAAAAGAATCTACCAATGGATCCTTTTTTAGGTCAGAAGACATGAGATTAGTCTAATCTTTCTTTAATTCTTGCAGATCTTCCTGATCTTTCTCTTAGGTAGTAAAGCTTAGCTTGCCTAACATCACCTTTTCTTTTAACTGTAATTGAGTCGATCATTGGGCTATGAAGTTGGAAAGTTCTTTCAACACCAATGCCGCTAGATATTTTTCTAACTATAAAGGCTGAATTCAAGCCAGCATTTTTGATATTCATTACCACTCCCTCAAAAGCTTGAAGTCTGGTTCTTTCACCTTCTCTTACTTTTACGGACACCACAACTGTATCTCCAGGCCTGAATGAGGGGATGTCATCCTTTAATTGACTTGCCTCAAATGACTTAATGATTTGCGCGGATGATTTCTCATCAGTTGTGACTGGAGTGGCTGCTTCTTCAGGCTGATCATCTGCAGCTAACTCGTCTGTAACAGCTGTTTCTTCTGACAAAGCTTCTTCTGGTGCTTGTGTCTCTTCCACTGGTGCTTCTTCTGGTGCTGGCGCGTCTTCTGCTGCTAACTCTTCAGATGGAGCTTCAGAAGTTTCTGCGGCTTCTATAGGGGATTCTTCAGTTGATGATTCATCTGAAACTGTTTCTTTTGCATCAACATTTTCGGCTGTTGTTGCGTCTATATTTTCGTTATCTTTATCTGCCATGATTTTGCCTAAAAAATGAGCTATAGGATACGCTTAGAAGCCAAATCTTCCAAGAGTTTTTTTTGTTTTTTTGTTAATTTTACACTTTTTAGTAATTCAGGTCTTCTTTCAAAAGTTCTGATAACGGCCTGAGTCTCTTTCCATTCTTGTATTTTTTTATGATCTCCTGACAATAGTATCTCTGGTACTAGTTCTGAATTAAAATTTTCTGGTCTAGTAAATACTGGTCCTTTTAAAAAACCTTGACTCAATGAATCCTGTTCAACAGATTTTTTATTGCCAATTACGCCAGGAATAAATCTTGATAAGGAGTCAATTAAATTCAATGCAGCAAATTCTCCACCGCTTAAAATAAAATCACCAATTGAAATTTCCTCATCAACATATTGTGAGATAAATCTCTCATCAATTCCCTCATACCTCCCTGCAATAATTGTGATACTTTTCAAAGATGAGAGCTCTTTAGCTTTTTTGTGATTTAAAAGACTGCCTTGAGGAGATAAGTTGATGACTCTGCCCACGATATCGACTGGAATATCCTTGAGTGATTTCTCTAAGGGTTCCGCCATCAGAACCATGCCTTCTCCTCCGCCATATGGTTTATCGTCAACGTGGCCATGCTTGTTAATTTGATGATGTCGCAAATTATAAATGTTAATTTTAATATCATTTCTATCTATGGCTTGACCAAGCAAACCATAATTTAATGCTTCAAAAATTTCTGGAAATAAAGTGATAATATTTATATTCATATAGCTTAATAATCTTCTTGCCAATCAACTAGAATAGAATTTTTTGATTTATCAATTGAGATAATTACCCTGTTTTTAATAAATGGGATTAAGATATTTTTTGTTTTTTTGTTGAGCGACTTAACCTCTAGTACATCACTAGCACCAAAATTATTTACCTCTTGAACCTGACCAAGATGCTGACCCTCAAGGTTTGTAACCTGCATTCCTTCTAACTCAAACCAATAAGCTTCATTCTCGTCTAATTCAGGTAACTCTGATTTAAGAACAAATATATCCTTTTGACCATATGCTTTTGCTTCATCAATATCATTGATAGATTTAAGTTTTGCCACAATATTTGAATTACTTTCTCTCATGAATTCAAAATGCACTTCCTCCATTGCTGATGTTGAAAGAGCATAAAATTTTTTAAAGGAAAAGAGTGTTTCTGGATTCTGCGCGAAAGATCTTAGAAAAAACTCTCCTTTAAGGCCTCTTGTCTTGCCTATTTTGGCAATTAGGAGAAACAGTGAAAGGTCTACTGAGCTATTTCTTCTCATCATCTGAAGATTCTTCTTCAGACTCTTCTGCTGGAGCTTCTTCTTCTGCTACTGGAGCTTCTTCTTCTGCTACTGGAGCTTCTTCTTCAACCGGAGCTTCTTCTTCTGCTACTGGAGCTTCTTCTTCAACCGGAGCTTCTTCTGCTACTGGAGCTTCTTCTTCA
>JADHNM010000021.1 GCA_016779505.1 SAR86 cluster bacterium | reverse complement strand
AGCTCTTTGATAAGTTTTACTTCTTTTTTAGTTATATTTTTAATCGATGGCCCCTTCAACTCAGCGCCAAGAGAGCCTCCTAATTTGGTAATAACCCAATCTTCAGGGAGCAAAATACTATCTTTCATTCATGCAGATTATCATTGCTTAAAAATAAAAGGAAAATAATTCTTTCTGCCTCCAATGAGGCATGCAATCAGCCATGCTAAGGTGTTGGGAATCGATGCAGCAATAATATGAATTAATACTTCATCCTGGCTTGGATCAAGGTATGCCAGAAAAAGCATAAAGCAAGAAACAAGGAAACCTAGCCAATGTATAAATAATGATATCTTGATTGACATGTATTTAAGTTTTTTCGTTGTTGCCTTATGATTTCTTAGCCGTAACTCGAAATTGAAAATATGTCCTTAAATCATAAATCCTTCAAACTTTATTTTCTAGTATTCTCTTTTTTCTTATTATCTTGCTCAGGGGTTGATGCAAAGTCACTCCAGGATACTTCCATTCTATCTCAGCCTACTAAAAGCTTAGATGATGCAATTTCCATCAATTCAAATCTAAGAATGGTATGGAATGATGAATTTAGTGACTCCTCTTTAAATATAGATAAATGGGATTTTCAAATCGGGAATGGGGTTAATGGGTGGGGAAATAATGAATTGCAATTTTATACAAGCAGTCAAAATAATTACGAGCTCTCAGAAGGCCTGTTAAAAATAGTTCCTTTATATGATCCCTCTCATGAACAAATTTACACCTCTTTAAAACTTGTTACCAAGAACAAATTTAATTTTAAATCACCTGGAATCATATCGATTAGATTTAAGGTGCCTCAAGGTCAAGGATTGTGGCCGGCAATATGGATGATGCCTACTGATAGCAAGTTTGGAGGTTGGCCTAGAAGTGGAGAAATTGATTTAATGGAAGCCAGAGGAAGCAATGCACAACAAGTGCTTTCTACCCTTCACTACTTTCAAAATGGTCACAAGTTCCAGGGTGGCTATCATAACGAATCGCGAGCCACTAATTTTAATGAAGTGTTTCATAATATTGATTTGGTTTGGAACAAAGAAAAAATTTCTTTCTACATAGATAAAAAATACTTAGTTTTTGAAACTTCATTAAATAACGCTTTGGGGGAGCTCTACCCATTCAATGAAGATTTTTACCTTATATTAAACGTTGCAATAGGTGGAAACTTTGTTCAAGAACCCGTTCCAAGCGAAATATGCAGTCCATCTGCATGCGATGACTCTCAGAAACTAATAATTGATTATGTGCGTTACTATAAGTAGAGAAAAACAGATGCAATGAAGTGAATTTAAACAAAGCTAATGAGCAACAACCAAACCAGCGAACAATAAATAATGATTTCTTGGTCAACAGCATAAATAAAACAATTTAGGATAAAATGAAGTGATGAAAAAAAAGAACGCTTTTATACTTGTTTGCTTAGCAAGTCTTTCTCAAGTAATTTATCCTCAAGTAGATAAATTTAATGCTTATGTAGTTCAGATTCCAAAAGAAAATATAAATAATAAAGTGGCTATAGCTATCAAAGATAATATAGACTTGATTGGCTTTCCTACAACTGCAGGCTCCTTAGCGATGCTAGATAATTACCCCATTCAAAATGCATTTATAGTATCTAAATTACAAGAAAATAATTTTTATATTGATGGAAAAACTAATTTAAGTGAGTGGGCAAATTTTAGATCGGAAAAATCTGTGAGCGGGTGGTCTAGTTATGGAGGGCAAACACTCAATCCCTTTGGTGCAAACTTAAATCCTTGCGGATCTAGTTCTGGGTCAGCTGTTGCAGTCGCCAGTGGATTGGTGGATGTGGCTGTTGGGACTGAAACAAATGGATCTATCTCCTGTCCTGCCTCAGTCAATGGAATTGTCGGTCATAAACCTACGGTTGGATTGCTAAGCAGAAGTGGCATTATTCCAATCTCATCAACCCAGGATACCGCTGGGCCCATGGGTAACTCCGTAGAGATTGTTGCTACAGCTCTTCAGGCAATGGCTGGGACTGACAAGGCAGACTCTGCAACCTTGTTGATACCAAATGATTTTAAATATGATTTTACAAGCAATCTAAAACAGGGAGGCATATCAGGTAAAAGATTTGGACTCCTCAAATCTGGAAAAGATAATGCAGAAGGAGCAATGCTTTTAGAAAGATTAACTAAATTAATCACTGCGCTTGGAGGCACAGTAGTAGAAATTGACGATTCCAGGGTTTATCCAGGTGAAGATGAGTACTTCTTATTGCTATATGAATTTAGGGTAGGCTTGGAAAACTATTTAGCAAAATCATCCAGCAGGCATAAAACCCTTCAATCATTGATTGATTTTAATTCAACCAACGCTGCAAAGGTTATGCCTCACTTTGAACAAGAAATTTTCTACAAAAGCATATCCGCCCTAGAAAATGATGAGGGCTATCTCAAGGCACTTAAGATGGTTGCAAAGGTTCGAAATGAATTTGATGAGCTGCTAAAAAATAATGATCTTGATAGCTTTGTTGGACTAACAAGAAACCCTGCTTGGCAAATAGATTATGAGGGAGGCGATGATGCTGCTATGGCTGATCAAGTGAGTTATGGAAATGGAGCCTATGCTGCAATTGCTGGGTATCCTCATCTCACAATACCGTTAGCATCAATCAATAATCTACCAGTGGGAATTTCATTAATTGGTCCAGCTTGGTCAGATGCTATGTTGCTTCAAATGGGATATGAATTAGAAAAAAATAAAGAAAGTTTTTAAATATAAAATAGCAAAAACTTAGGCAGATATTCTTTTTTTATTTTTGTAAAAAATGAGTTCCTGAACCCAGTTTCGCTTATTTGCATCATACATAGCTGAGTCTTTCTCAGATAAGATAATTCGACCACCGTCCATATCAACTCTAAGAGAATCTGTTTTGATGACTCTCCCATCAGCAAGATGAATCTCCCCAGTCATATGGCCCGCAGTATCCTCCGGGTGTAGATCGGAAAAGATTTCAACTAGTTCTTCTTTTTTCATAACTTAAATTAGTCTCTTATTGATAACGTTGTCAATTATATACATAAATAGATTATATGGAAGTGCTTTAAGCATTACTAAGATGCAACTTTTTGCCAATCAAAAAATTTAGTTGCTATAAAAAAACTAACAAACATCCAAGCCACAATGCCAATTAGATTAAAGTGTATTGCAAACAATGATGCGCCATCATTTGCAATAGCTCTCATTGATGAAGCAATAACACTTAAAGGAAGTGCTTGAGCAATAGGTTGTATCAACATGGGTAAAGATGAAATTGGAAAAAAAATTCCAGAAAGAATTAATTGAGGAAGTGTAAAAAGCAATGCAATTGGCCGAATGGCCTCTTGAGTTTTAGCAAGACTACCAAGAAAAAACCCAATGCAAAGAAAAATAAATGCACCGAGGACAATCACTCCAAACAGTGAATAAAGGCCACCGAGAACATTGATTTTAAGCAGCCCAATAGCTAAAGCAAGAATCACAGAAAGCTGGATTATTACAATAAACATTCTTGCCAAAACGATAGAAATTATAAAATCTTTTGGCTTGATGGGAGTTACAAATAATCTTTTTAAAATCCCCCTTCTCCTATATTCGACAAGGTTATATCCACTGCCAGCAATACATAAGTTCATTAACATGTAAGCTAAAATTCCTGGCAGCAAGAAATCTATGTAACGCTGGGGTCGAGCCTTAACATCCTCCAATTCTAATTTAAACAATGGCTGCGTATCTCTTAACTCTCTTTCAATCGAAAGCAACAGTGAGTCCAAAGAATCTCTTATTGCGTCGACTTGTCTAACTTGAGAAGCATCAAGCAGCAAACGCAATCTACCTGTATTGGATTGATTGAAGTCAATTGGAATGATAATCAGTGCTGTTAAATCGCCTTTGATAAGTTGCTCTCTTAGATCAGCCTCACTCCCTTCAGTAACTGCAAAGATGTCTTTTTCTTTAACTAATTCAACAAACCTTATGGATAGTTCATTTTGCGATTGATTAACTAAGCCTATGTCTGTTGGATCCGGCTCTCCACCAGAAAATAAAAATATTCCTGTAAAAATTAATGGAAACATTAAGCTAAATGCCAGAGACTGCCGATCTCTGTAGTAAATTTTGATAAAAGTTTTTGCAAGATGAAGTTGAGATTTTGTAAACATATTTAATCTCTTAATCCATGGCCAGTTAAAGCAAGGAACACATCTTCAATATTGCCTCGCAGTGGTATTTCGGGTGGCTCGGGTGCGTAATCTAAAATAAGCTGTTGAGGTGTGTCTTGAGCAATGATTGATCCCTGATCCATTATTGCAATGCGATCACATAGGTATTCTGCCTCTTCCATGTTGTGGGTTGTTAAAACAATAGTCATGCCCTCTGCATTTAAAGTTTTAGCTAAATTCCAAAGATTCCTTTTGGCTTGGGGGTCTAACCCTGTGGTAGGCTCATCAAGAAATAGAATTTTGGGATTATTTACCAATGCACACGCAATTGAAAATCGTTGCTTTTGCCCGCCAGATAAATCATCGGGCTTAGCTTTAATTTTATTTTCTAAATTAACTTTCGCTAGCAAGGCTTTAGGGTCAATGGAGGTTGCGTAGAGGCTAGCAAAAAGTAATAGTAAATCAGATAAATTCAATCTATCGAAATACTCATTAGATTGAAGTTGGACGCCAATAATCTTTTTTACTGCATAAGGCTGCTTCCTTACATCAATATCATCAATGAATACATTGCCCTTATCAATGCTTGTGAGACCTTCAATCATCTCTAGGGTAGTTGTTTTGCCAGCACCATTTGGACCTAATAAGCCAAAAATTTCTTCTGGCTCAATGTCTAGACTTACATCATTAACAGCAGCAAAAGTCACCAGTGGATTCTCAGGGTTGGGATAATGTTTTTCTAAATTCGTTGCTTTAATAATTCCCATGGGTAAGTTGTTTTTATTATTTAATTAAAGCAATATCTTCTGGTTTTAATAATTGTTTATCTAGATTATGACACTAGATAGTCTAAATGTGTCGGGTAAGTTGCGATATCCAGTGGGAATCTCGCCAATCATTGACCCTGATACAGGGGAAGTGCCGGTAGATACCAAGGGCCGTCGATCCTACAGCACCAGCATGTCCTATTGCCCATCCATCAAAAAACATGTGGTCATGGGTTACCTACCTAAAAATATTGCTATACAAGGAAAGGCGCTGACGCTGGAGTACTTTAATGAAGATGGTGATGGTGTTTACCCAATGACCGTTCAGATAGTTGGCAAGGGGTCTATATATGACCCTGATAATAGCAGGGTTCGCTCTTAACTAGTCTCGGGCCCTAGTTAACCATGGAATATCAACTTTTGTTGCTATGAATTCTTTCTCTGGAGAAGATATAGTTATTTCTTGCCCACTCTTAGCATGCTCAATATCTAAAATCTAACTTTATTTTGAATAAATACTTTTTTTAGATCCTCTAAATATGGCTCAAAATTTTTCCAATGTTTAACACTAGAATTATATATAGGTTGTCTGACTTGCTCTGAGCTAGGAGTTCTAACTGCTCTTTTATTATTAAAAAAATTTAAGCAATCTTTTTCAAAGTTCACTCCACAGTAATCTAATAATTTGCGTATCTCGTCCTCTGTATTATTGATCATGTCTTCATACTGAACTCTATGAATTTTTCCGGGAAGAACTTCATCCCAGTGGTCCATAATCTCCAGATAGTCTAAATAATAATTTGAGATCCTATTAAGGGAATAAGTAAATCCTTGACCCGAACCAAAGAGTTGTTTGTAACAGCTAAATGAACAATCCATTGGATTTCTTCTTGCATCAATGATTTTTGCATTAGGTAAAATTAATTGTATTAAACCAATGTGGATAAAATTATTAGGCATTTTATCTATAAAAAAAGGTGTATTTTTAATTCTCTGACTTTGAGTATTTTGTATATATGCATCTCCCATTTCTTTAAAAACCTTCGCTCTAATAGATTGAAGTTTTTTTGGATAATTTGATTCTGAGTCTTGATTTGTTCCGTCCACTTCTCCTATCTTTCTAGATAAAGCAATAATATTCTGCAATTCAGTTGTGCCTTCAATCAATGAATGAGATGACAAAATTTGCTCAATAAGTGTTGAGCCAGATCTAGGCAAGCCAACAACAAAAATTGGATCAATGGCTTCTGAGCCACATGGTTGCAATGTTTGAAATAATTCTTTTGTAAAGAAATTCTTTATTTTGCTGCACTCTTGATTAAATTGTTGAGGTTTCCATGGAACTTGCTTACTTTTTATCTGATTGCCCTTTATGTAAGCTGCCATAGACTTTTGGTATTCTCCCTTATCTTCAAAAGCTTTTCCAAATGCAAAAAGTAAATGATAGTAGTCCTCAAAATTACAGTTTTTATCATTAAGCATTGCTTTGATGGACTCTATGTCCTCATCTAAAAATACGAAAGTTTTTAAGTTTGCTAAACTCCAATAAGCCTCACCTACACCTCGTTTGAATGAAATGGCCTTTTTGTATGCAGCTATTGCTTCAGGAATTCTTCCAACCGCTCGCAATGCATGCCCATAACTTAGATAGATTTGATTATTAGCTGGATATTTTTGAATAATGAGCTCAAATAATTCTGTTGCTTTTTCGTGTTGATTTGCTAATGCAAAATTTACCGCTTTCAATGAAAGCCATTGTATGTTTTCAGGATCTTCTTTTAGGAGTATTTCAATTTGCAAAAGGGCTTCTTCTGGAAGTTGTCTTTTATATAGAAGATTTGCGTAACTAAAACGAGCATGATGGAAGTTAGGAGCTAAATCAAGAGCCCTATTAAGAAGGTAACCTGCTTCTTTATATGCGCGGAATTCAATACCAACATCTGCAAGAAGCCTCATTGCGTTTACATCAAGAGGATTCTCATTTAAAAAATCTCTTAAGATAGGCTCTGCTTTTTTGTAGCGATTTTGGGAGATGAGTTTTGCTGCGTCATAAAGTTCATCCGCAACAGAATCATTGAATTGACTATCCACAAAGATGTCCCTTTTAATTAAATAGGGGTTACAGCTGTAATTCTTATTTTTTTAGCTTCCAGCTGAACTTAACTCCAATAGTTCGAGGTCTATTTACAGTTGTAAGTCTTTGAATATCTTCACTATTAATAAATAATTCAGCAGCTTCGTTGGTAAGATTTTCAGCAAAAATTTGTATCAATTTATTATCCCTAACCAACGTCCACGATGCATTAACAATGCCATATGCATCTTGACTCTCTCTGTCGTCATAAAATAGATCATTCCACATCGAGTCTGTCTTAACATAATTAATTTGGCCAAAGGCAGTATCGCTATGATCATAGTAGATGTTGAGTGTATATTTTGTATCCGGAGTAAAAGGCAGATCTTGTCCAGCTCTTGCCTCGACCGCGCCTTTATATGAATAATTTTCTTTTAAAGTGGCCTCATTATCTGAATAAGCAACAGATACCTGTAACCTGTCACTCATCAAGTAAGTTGCATCAAGTTCAAAGCCGTTGCTTTCAGCTTTGCCAACATTATCTACAAGTCCTAACTTAGATATGCTTGAATCAAAAAAACCTAATTGAATATCATCCCAATCCATTTGGTAGCTGGCAGCATTAAGCCTGAATTTTCCATCAGAGGATGTATGCTTGATGCCTATTTCTCTGTTTTCTAAGAAATCAGCTTCGTATGTAGCTCCTAATTGCATGGTTCTGTTTGCTCCCCCTGGTCGATAGCCCTCTGAGAATGTTACATAAGCTAAGGTTTTATCGTTTATGTCATATGAAAGATTTATTTTTTTTGTGCTGTCGTCACCTTTAAAACTTGAATTAACATTATCAGGTCGTGTTGAGCTGCCATATAAGGAATTTGGCCACCCTATGGTCCCTACAAAACCCTTTAATTTTGTTTCATTTTCAAATTTTCTAAGTCCTAATGTCAGGAGAAGTTTGTCTGTGGCCTGGTAATATAATTCACCAAAATGGGCTGTTTCTTCATCCACTCTTGTTTGATCTGTCTGAAAAAATAGATCTTTAGTCGTTGGAACTGCCGCAGCAGGGTTAATGGTTGGAACTTGCCATTGAGAATTATATTTTAGATCGCTTTCGTTATAAAAAGTACCCAAAATCCAGTTAAGTTTTGCGTTATCCTTCGATGCTATTCTTAATTCATGTGTAGTAACTTCTTGGGTTGTATCATTCTTATATTGAATGCTAGGATCAACACAATCACCAAAATAATATGTATAGCAAGTGTAATACCCTTCAACAGAACCATTAATAGAATAATGAGAATAATCACTCAATACTTCAAAATCTCTGTCTAAGGCTGAGGTTGTGAAGGTAAGATCGGCAAAGCCTATATCCCCAGTTATAGTGGCTGAAAATTTAGTCCAATCATCGTCTTGAGAATCCTCAAAAAATCTTCCAACTTTGTATTTGCCCAGTCTCTCTGGCTCATGATCCCAAACTCCATCTGTTTCAGTTTGCTGACCCATCACATTAGCATCAAGCGTCCAGGAATCACTTAAATCAATTCTTAAAGCAGCCCTATAACCTTTGGTCATGGCTTTATTAAAATCACTTTTTACATAGCCTTCATTCGTTCGTGTAATTCCACTCAAAGGATAAGTAATTGAGTCGCTGACAGCATCAATATAACCGCCCTCATTATCGCTAAAGCCTACAATTCTCAGAGCAGCATTATCAGAAAGAGGAATATTTACAAAGCCCTCCACAAGATTGCTTGGCTCACCGCCATCAGTTGTGGATAAACTAAAATTAGCCCCTGAGTCAAATTCGTCTGTTGGTTTGTTAGTAATTATTCTAAGGTTTCCTGCTTGAGCGGATGCCCCATAAAGAGTCCCTTGCGGACCACTTAAAACCTCTATCCTATTAATGTCATAAATATGTACATCTAAATTATCTCCAATGGCTGTAACAGGAGCCTCGTCAAGATATATGGCAACAGCAGGCCCTTGGAGCGATTGATTTGTATTACCGCCATCAGATATGCCTCTCATAAAAATTTGACCCATTCCAGGTCTTCTTTGAACCGAAGAGACTGAGGGAAGTTGTAGTACGTAATCTGCGAAATCTTTAATATTTAGCTCGTTGAGGGTCTCGCCCACTAATGTGGAAATGCTCATGGGAATATCTTGAGCATTTTGCTCTCTCTTTTGAGCTGTTACGACGACCTCTTCCAGTTGCTGATCTGCAGTAGCGCTAGTAGCAAAAAGAACTGATGAGCCAACAAAAGCTACCCTCGATGCTGAAAGTGCCGCTTTGTTAAGTGCTTCTAATCTAAATATGTCCATTATTTATTCCCCAAAATTAAATATGTTTTTATAATATACTGTAATAATGTTAAATTACAAAGACTGGAACATATCAATCATTGTAGTTATCTTGATTGCAGTCATTGGAATTTTTATATATTCCTTCTTAGATCCCTCTAGCGCATCCAAACAACTGTCTAGCGCCTATTCGTTCTTAGCATTAAAGTTTGAGAAAACTTTTCAATATGGTGCGTTAGCATTAATTGTATTTTTGATCACTTTTGCAGTCTCTAATAAAGGTGCGACAAAAATCAAGATCGATGGCAGAGATGAGTATTCTCTTTTGTCATGGGGAGTTATGGTATTTACAGCTGGTATGGGTGCATCAATTCTGTATTGGTCTCCAATTGAATGGGCTTACTACTTTAATGATCCTCCATTCAACTTAGTTGATAACCTTGATCAAAAAAGTCTACTCTCAAGGACTTACTCAAATTTTCACTGGGGTCTTACTGGATGGGCAATTTATACAATTCCTGCTCTTGCGTTCGCTGTGAGCTTAAATAAAAATCCTGAAACCAGTCTCACTTTTAGTGGTATTTTTTTTCCAAATCCAAACAACATATTTAAAAGATTCGCAGGCTTATTTTTAGATTTTATTTTTATTATCAGCATCATTTCAGGTGCAGCCATAGCAATTGGAGTTTCTTTTCCATTAATTGCTGTGTTTATATCTAATGTGTTTGATATTAAAAGTTCCTCTTTTACAGAATTAATAGTCTTATTGATTTGTTTTGTGATTGTCTGCTCTTCTAGCATCTTAGGATTATCTAAAGGCATAAAAAGGTTAAGCATTATAAATATTTTCTTTGTTTTTGTTCTTCTAAGTGCATTTTTAATGCTTGGACCTACAAAAGAAATATTGAATTTATCATCAGAGTCTCTAGGCGCTCTTGTAAAAAATTTTTTAAAAATGAGTACTTACAATGGGGATAATTTTGTGCAAGATTGGACAGTTTTCTATTGGGCTTGGTGGCTTGCCTTATCTCCATTTGTGGGAAGTTTTATTGTAAGCATTTCAAATGGTAAGACGCTAAGAGAATTAATACTAGGAACAATGTTTATTGGAGCATTGGGTTCAATATTACATTTTTTAATAATTGGAAACTATTCATATATATTGTTTTCGAGCAATGAGATGGATATACCTAGGTTAGTTTCAGATGGGAATGCTAATCAAGCAATACTTGCGATCATTCAAACACTTCCTTTCGAAAATATTTTTTTATGTCTTTACTCTATAGTGATGTTGATATTTCTTTGCACAACATATGACTCCTGCGCATATGTTTTGGCTTCTGCCGGAATGAAATCTGCAAAGCAAAATCCAGATTTTCTGTTAAGGATAATTTTTGCATCATTATTAATGCTTTTACCTGGATTATTTCTATTTGTTGATGGGCTAGAATTTACAAAAAATATCTTGCTGATATCCTCCATTCCACTTCTATTAGTTTTTGTTGGCATGATGTACATCTCAGTTAGAGATGTCTAATTTATTAATCTATGGCAAAAATTACCTCACAAAGCTCTCTGCTTGGGTGAGTAGAATTATATATATTGTCTCCAAGAATTTGAGTTTCTTGAATTTCAGGAGAAAATATCTGCCATGAAGGACTTGTAGTTGAGTTTGGATTCCCAGATTTTGCAAATTCAACCCAATAAGCAAGCATAATCTTTGTTAAGTTTTTATCAATCTCATCAAAGGGCAGCCATTCGTCATGAGTATCAAAAACATAAGGTAATTCTGCGCCATGAAAGGCTCCATACTTTAAGGCTTTTTCACCCGGTCTAACTCTTTCAAAACTATAAACCCATGCATTTTTATTATTTTTTCTAGTCTCATTGGCTAATTTTAAAGATGGGCAAACATAATTTTTTGCCGTAATTAGAAGGTCGAGCTTCCTGATTGGACTCTCAATATCTTGCAATATAGATTTCAGCTCTTCAGAATCTTTTTTACTGGTTTCCTCTTCAAGCCAAGCATCTACATCTGCCTCACCATCAAAATACAAAGACCACTCATCCCGATTAGAGCCAATCATCAAATCAACAGGATGAATATCCCCGCTATTTACAGATTCTTTTAGGGGTCTTAACAAAACTTTGCCATCAACTACTGGAGCAAAATAATGTCCATCATATATCTTGCTTGCTGCGTTGGTTATTTCACTTGAAGATAAACTTTTCAGATAGTCTTTGGTGTCTTCAACTTTTTTACCAACAGTTAGGCTCTCTTCAAATTTTTTACCAAGTTTAAAATCAACGCTGATATCGGATGGAAATGAGATTGACGATCCCCCGCTTTGATGAATTACTCTTTGAAAGAGACCTTTTGAAAGAGGTGATGCCATAAGAAAATTTATATTGTTCGCACCAGAAGATTCTCCCATTACTGTAATATTATTTGGATTGCCTCCAAAAGACTGAATATTTTTATTTATCCATTGAAGTGCGCTTATTAAATCTAGCAAGGCAAAATTCTTCTCATCAAAATCTTCATGAACTAAAAATCCAAAGACTCCAAGTCTATAAGGAATGCTTACAAGGATTACACCCTGCTCAGCATAATTATGCCCATGATAATTTGGTTCATATGACCATCCTGCAATATTGCTGCCACCGTGAATATAAACTAATACCGGAAGCGCCTTAGCTTGATCAATAACTTTTGGACGCCATATATTTAAATACAAACAATCTTCGCTAAAGACTGGTTCTGGAAAAGATTTTTCATCCCCATCAAAATCAGAGATCAATCTTTTATACCAATTCACAATTCTGGGGCCCTGCATACATGCAGGCTGAAATTCCTGAGCATTGAAAACTTTTTCTGAAAATTTATATGCCTGGGGTTCGACCCATCTGAGATCCCCAACAGGAGGCGTTGCAAAAGGGATGCCTAAAAAAGAATCTACATTATCACTTTCTTGATTGCCAACAATTTCTACATTTTCAATTTGGACAACAGGGTTATGGTTTTGAGCTGATATGTGATTAAGATAAAAACTATCTATAAAAAAGAAAATCAGGAATAAAGTTAAAGCTGAAGTTTTATTATGCATCTCTAGCTTGGTGGTTGTGTTTTAAAGACATCAGAGGAGATTGACTGAATAGAAATACACGGTTAGTTAAAAAAATTCTGGACTCATTTTTTTACCCTCTGCAACCAAGGTAAATCAACTACTTTTGCTTTGAGGTCTCCCTCAGGTGCAGAGATAATTATTTCTTTTCCAGCCTGAGCATGCTCTATATCTAGAAATACATAAGATAAATTCTTATCCAGTCTTGGAGAATAAGCCATTGCATTCATAGAGCCAACTACCTTCCCATCAATTAAAACAGGGAACTGATGTTCATTTGAACTCTCTATTGCATCACCATAAATCTCAGCGCCCATCAATTTTTTTTCTGGGCCTTTAACATTTATTTCACTCAAGGCATCTTTGCCAATAAAATCATCTTCCTGATCAAGGTCTATCATCCAATCTAAACCTACTTCGAATGGATTATTAGATCTATCCAAATCTCCTAAATAGCTAAATATTCCACCCTCTAATCGAAGAATAATATTTGGCCCACCTGCAGAAATATTAAGATCTTGTCCTGTTTTCCAAAGAGTCTCCCACAACTTGTCCCCCAGGGAGTGATCTTGAAGAAATATCTCATAACATAGTTCTCTGCTGTAACCCATTCTTGCAATCACCATTGGGATGCCTTCATGATTAAATTCCTTGAATCTATAAAACTTTAAGTCATGCACCCAATCTCCAAAAACTTTGGCCATCAATTCTGTTGAATTAGGGCCTTGAACTTGAAGGGGTGAGACATCAGGCTCAGTAACCTCTGCGACAAATTTATATCCTTCTGCTATGGCTTGGACCCATAAGAGAGAGTCTCCGTCTGCAATAGAAAACCAGTAGCAATCCTCGGCAATCTTTAACATCACAGGA
Organism: SAR86 cluster bacterium; assembly: GCA_016779505.1. Lineage (GTDB taxonomy): Bacteria > Pseudomonadota > Gammaproteobacteria > Magnimaribacterales > D2472 > D2472. The sequence continues at coordinate 3,922 of JADHNM010000021.1, read as the reverse complement.
TCATTCAAAAACCCTCCATTAAAATCTAAAAAAGGTGCGTACATAGCTTGCCCTATTGCACATTTTTTAATGTTTCTTGGTGTCAGAAATTGTGACAATGCCTCAGCATCAGGACCTTTGATTTGAATTTGTCGTTCGACTCCTACATCCCATAACTGCACTCCATTCAAAAGATTGTGATAATCCTTAGTAGTTCCTTCATAGCTAACAGGTAAATACATATGGTTATAAACCGTGAAAGCTTTTGCACCATATTTCATGGTTGACAAAAAGAATGGTGACTTTCTAACTCGAGGACCGAAAACTATTTGTGATGAGTTCGACATTTGAGAATGCTATCACGGTTTCTTTTAATAAAATAGATAGTTTTGACTCTGAAAAAATCTATAATTTGGGATTATGGGCTCTGGACTTCAGCTACCCAATCAGCTGTTTTTTTTATTCCACCCAATGGAAAAAAATGGACTTGCTCAATATTTAATTCAGGATCCTCAGATTTGTATGCAGCTAATTCATTGAGGATCTGTGTGGGTTTGTATGGCAGTAATAGTTTTGTTATATCCTTTGCTCTGTTCGTGAGAATTTTCATGGAAGCACCTATTCCACACTCAATAGAAAATTTTAATAACGTTTGAAGTTTTGCTGGTCCGGCGATACCAATGTGTATCGGTATATCAACACCATTTGCTTTAATACTATCTGCCCATTTTTTTACAACATCGGCATCAAAACAAAACTGAGTAGCAATTGCCATCGAAGCATCTGTTTTTTGAGAGAACTCTTGTTTCCATGAAAGGGCCTCTGAAACGTTTTTAATCCCTCCCTCAGGATCCTCTCCAGACAATGTAAAAGCATCTGTGTGACAAACCCCGGTAGCTTTCATTTCAACCAAAACTTCTCCAGCCTTTGGTCCATCAAGATCGACTTCAATAATTTCTAATGGTTTGCCAGCCGCAAAAGCGACCGCTGCTCTAGTTTTCATCGACTCTAACCCCTAATGATTTTAAAAAATTGTTATTGTTACCTACTTTTTAAAGTTAGCTGCTTCCTCTGAGCCATCCGTAGCCGTTCCTTTGGTGTAAGAATGAGCTCCCATGCCTGCTAAATCTCCATCTTGAACGATTAAATATTGATTTCTTATTTCTTCTCCATCAAAGAAACATTCCAATATTTCTCTAACACCATCGGCATATCTGGTTTGTGCAGATAAAGAGGTTCCTGAAGTGTGGGGTGTCATTCCGTGATGTGGCATTGTTCTCCAAACGTGATCATTAGGCGCTGGTTGCGGGAACCATACATCACCTGCATATCCACTTAACTGCCCTGATTTTAATGCCCTAACAATAGCGTCCTTATCGCAAATTTTACCTCTGGCAGTATTAACAATGTATGCGCCAGGCTTACATTTACTAATTAGCTCATCATTGAATAAATGCTCTGTTTCAGGATGCAGAGGACAACTAATATTTATGACATCACAAGCTGCAACCAGAGATTCAACTGAATCATGATAAGTTAAATTCAGTTCTTGTTCTTTCACTGAATCCAATCTGTATTTGTCAAAATAATGTAGATGCACATCAAACGGATGCATTTTTCTCAATACATCATAACCAATGCGACCGGCAGCAATAGTTCCTACGTTCATACCTTCTACATCGTAAGATCTCTGAACGGCATCGGCGATGTGCCAACCGCCTTCATTCACTATCCTATGTTGATTATGATAATCTCTCACCATAGATAGAATCATCATCACGATATGTTCTGCTACTGACCTAGAATTACAATAGGTCACCTCAACGACATCAATTTTATGGTCCATTGCAGCCTGAAGATCTACATGATCAGAACCAATGCCAGCGGTTATTGCCATTTTTAAATTTGGCGCACTTTCCATTCTTTGTCTTGTTAAATAGTAAGGCCAAAATGGTTGTGAAATTACAATATCAGCATCAACCAGCTCTTGGTCTGCTTTACAGCCTTCAGCATCCTTATCAGATGTGACCACAAGTGTATGCCCTGCATCTTCTAAAAACTTTCTTAAGCCCAGCTCACCAGACACGCAACCAAGCAATTCACCTGGTGTAAAGTCTCTTCCTTTGGGACTTGGCAATGTCATGCCATCGGGATATTTTTCAAGTTTGGGAAGTTCCTTGAGTGGATAACTTGATGGCATTCCGTCTTTTGGGTCGTCGTATAAGATACACAGTATTTTCATTTTTTTCTCCTTTTAAAATAATCCTTGAATCAGTCCGTTATCATCAACATCTATATTCTCCGAAGCCGGTATTCTAGGTAACCCTGGCATGGTCATCACTTCACCGCAAACAACCACAACAAATTCTGCACCTGCCGATAAGCGGACTTCTTTGATTGGAACATCGTGCCCCGATGGAGCGCCCATTAATAATGGGTCTGTTGAAAAGCTGTATTGAGTCTTGGCCATGCATATTGGGTATTCACCAAATCCATCGTCTTCTAATTTTTGAAATTGATTTCTTATTTTTTTATCAGCAATTATTTCTGCAGCGCCATAAATATTTTGTGCTATATATTGAGTTTTATCCCACAGTGACATTTTATTATCGTATAAAGTTTTGAAATCAGCAGAATTTGAATCGGCAATTTTAGCAACCTCTTCTGCAAGATCCGCAGCACCTTTGCCACCCTTTTCCCAATGAGAGGAAATTTTGCACTGAACGCCAATATTTTTACAGTAATCAATAATTGCAGCGTGTTCTTTTTCTGTGTCACTGACATAGTCATTGATTGCAACAATAACTGGGACTCCAAATTTTCCAATATTTTCAATGTGTCTTTCAAGATTTTTGCAGCCTAAGATTACGGCATCTACGTTCTCTGAACCAAGATCATCTTTTTTAATGCCGCCATGCATTTTTAAGGCCTTGGTGGTGGCAACCAAGACAACAGCGTCAGGTTTTAGGCCTGATTTTCTGCACTTAATATCGAAAAATTTCTCAGCTCCTAGGTCTGCTCCAAATCCAGCTTCCGTAACAACATAATCAGCAAGTTTTAATGCTGTCTTGGTTGAAACAACTGAATTACAGCCATGCGCAATATTAGCAAAAGGTCCGCCATGAATAAATGCAGGATTATTCTCAAGGGTTTGAACTAAGTTTGGTTGAAATGCATCTTTCAATAATGCGGCGATTGCGCCGTCAGCTTTTAATTGTTTTGCTCTTACAGGCTCATTAGATCTTGTATAGCCTATAACGATATTTCCTATTCTCATTTTTAGATCATCCATATCTGATGCTAGGCAGAACACTGCCATGATCTCTGAAGCAACCGTTATATCGAAACCACTTTGCCTAGGTATGCCATTGCCCACCCCGCCAAGGCCACATGTAATCTCTCTTAAAGATCTATCATTCATATCAACCACTCTCTTCCAAGTGATTCTGCGAGGATCAATGTTCAGTTGATTGTCCCAATGAATGTGATTATCAATTAGCGCAGAGAGAAGATTATGAGCTGCTCCAATAGCATGAAAGTCACCAGTAAAATGTAAATTAATGTCTGTCATAGGTATGACCTGAGCATATCCACCTCCGGCCGCACCACCTTTCATACCAAAACATGGTCCTAAGCTTGGCTCTCTTAGACAAATCATCGCTTTTTTACCAATATGATTAAGACCATCTACGAGGCCAACGCTCGTGGTAGTTTTACCCTCGCCAGCTGGGGTGGGTGAGATGGCGGTGACTAAAATTAATTTACCATCTTTTTGATCTTTTAATTTTTCGGGAATGATTGAAAGATTAACCTTGGCTTTGTATTTGCCATATTGCTCTAAATACTTATCTTCAATACCTAATTTAGCAGCAATGATTTCAATTGCCGTGATTTCTGCTTCTCTGGCTATATCTATATCTGTTTTCACAAAAAATGTTACCTC
>JADHNM010000020.1 GCA_016779505.1 SAR86 cluster bacterium | reverse complement strand
ATAACCAAGCACATCAAGAAGGTCAAGCTCAAATATTCTTAGATCAAGCTCAGAAATTGCATCAGCTCTGGCAAGCTCAACAAAGTTTTGATAAAGATCATATAACTCCTGATTGGGCAGTCCTTTGGGCAAGAGGCGCATCATTAATTCATTAACATAAAGATAGGTATAAAGATCGTGCGGCCCCTTGACTGACTGTGAAACAAAATTAGAGTCTATCTGAGTTAAGGTCTTCATTTCTGATTTGCCAGTAACGATGATTCGCAAGGCTGAGAAAGGAAGCAAATGCCCAAAAAACTTTGATCGAGGATTTTTTGCGCCTTTGGCTATGATTGAAATTTTTCCTGCAGATTCCATAAAAACATCTGCAATGATTGATGTGTCTCCAAAAGACCTGGCGTGCAAAAGAAAGCATGGCTCCCAGTTATGTGGCATCTTGATTGCTGCCCACTCCAAGGCTGCTTAAATACTGAGCATCGTTATTCCAATTCTTGTTTACTTTCACAAAAGTTTTTAATAAAACTTTTTTATGAATCATTTTTTCAAGCTCAATTCTTGTTTGCTGCCCTATTCTTTTTAAATTAGAACCTTGATGACCTATAACAATGCTTTTTTGGCTATCACGAGCAACATAAATGATGACTCCAATTGATAGCATCTTGCCTTCCATGGCTTTTGTTTCTACTGCCACATAAGTTTCATGAGGTAACTCATCTCCGAGCGACCGAATAATTTTTTCCCTTACAAGTTCGCTGATAAAAAAGTTGTCTGGTATTTCTTTTTCGTCAGGCTCGGCTGGGTATAAATGATCATTTTCAGGAAGATATTTTTTGATACATTCAAGCAGATCATCAATACCAGTATGATTTAATGCTGAAATAGGAACGTAATCACCGAAAGAGTAAATTGCATCAATCTCTTGGATTAAGGGCAGGAGATCATTTTTATTTTGCACTTGATCAACTTTATTTAAAACACATATAGAGGGCACATTAGTTTCTTTAATTTTTTTGAGAACCTGTCGATCTTGATCCTGCAATGAGGTTCTCTGAATAACAAATAACACTAAATCAGAGTCCTCTATTACACTTAAAGCTGAATGATTTAATACTTTATTGAGTGTTTTGGTTGCTTTGAGATGAATACCAGGGGTGTCTAAGAAAATCATTTGATGCCCTGTATCAGTTTTAACCCCTAAAATATTATTCCTCGTGGTTTGTGATTTGCGCGATGTAATCGATATTTTTTTCTCTAATATGGTATTTAGCAAAGTGGATTTGCCCACATTGGGCTTGCCAACGATGGAAATATAGCCACAAAACTGCTTCTTCATGCTCGATCCAATTCAAATAAAATTAATTCAGCAACCTTCTGCTCAGATTCTTTTTTTAGCGCAGCAGAAGCTTGGAAAGTTTTGCCATTAAATCTAACACTGCAGTCAAAATAATTGCCCTCTTTATTAGATACAACTGAATATGTAGGTGGTTCAGCGCCATTGGCTTGTAATGCTTCTTGCAATCTTGATTTTGCATCCTTGAGTTCAATAGATTCATTTAAAAGCAAAAAACTACTATGAAAAAGATGCAAGATAAAACTTTTACTTTCCTCAAAACCTAATTCGATAAAAATTGCTCCTATGCAAGCTTCTAAAGTGCCTGCATAAATTGAATGCTTGTGTGATTCATTTAATTTATTGGTACCCTTAGAGGTTTGCAGCAAATCTTTGCAATCCAATCGCAGAAAAACCTCAGCAAGCGATTGAGTATTAACAAGGGATGCTCTCATTTGCGTTAATCTACCTTCATCTAATTGCTCAAAGCGATTAAAAAGATACTCAGATACTACGATTTCCAAGACTGCATCACCCAAAAACTCTAGTCTTTCGTTGTTTTGATTGGAGGAAAAGCTCTTATGTATAAACGCTTGTTTAAATAAGGGTAGCTCTAAATATGCTTTATTCACTGATAAAAAATTTTTACTCATGGAGCTTATTGAATGAAGCCCGCTCTTTCAAACGATGGTAAACAGGTCCAGCACTCCCATGTCATCCAAATCAGTTCTCCTGTACCCATAAAATTTTCTCTTGGAACAAAACCCCAGTATCTAGAGTCGCTGGAATTATCTCTATTATCACCCATAACAAAATAATGATTTGCTGGCACAATAAATTCCTCAGGATATGAGGCGCTGCCTCCAACAATTCTAATAACTCTATCTGCGCTGCCTAAAGTTTCTTTTAAAAATGTTTCTTCGGCGTTTGAAGAAATAAACTCCTGCTGTATGGCTTTGCCATTGACATAAATCTTTTTATTGAGATAGCCAATGGTGTCCCCAGGCTTGCCAATTAATCGTTTTATATAAGGAACATTGACATGAGGTGGAATAAAAACAACAACATCGCCATATTCAGGGTCTGCTGATAAAGCAAAAGCATCGCCTATTCTATTAACCTTAAGGCCATAACTGTGTTTATTGACCAAAATAAAATCCCCAACTTTGAGGCCTGGAATCATTGACCCAGAGGGTATTTGATATGGCTCATAGATAAAGGTGCGAAGGATAAAAATTAAAAAAACTGGGACAAACCAACCTCTTCCTGTTGTTTTTAATAGTGTATTTTTGTTGTATATGCCTACTAATAAAATAATCAAACAAATGACTGAACCAATCAATAAGACTGAGCCTAAATCTCCTGCATTAACAAAAATTCTATAGACGCCGATTAGAGATGATGAAAGGCCTGCAATGTATATAATTTGTTGCGATTGATCGGTTAGTGTGTCCTGCAGGACTTGATAAATCCAAATCCCTATAAGGCAAAATACAGCGAATAGAGATAATAAGAAGATTGGGTCTCCAAACATTATTTCTCTCCTGAATTGAAGTAATTAAGAAAGGCTTCTTGAGGTATGGATACTCTGCCAAATTGTTTCATTTTCTTTTTGCCTTCTTTTTGTTTTTCAAGCAACTTCTTTTTACGCGTGATATCTCCACCATAACATTTTGCAGTAACGTTCTTTCTAAGAGCCTTAACCGTTTCACGAGAAATTATTTTAGAGCCCAAAGCAACTTGTATGGGGATGTCAAACATTTGACGGGGAATAAGTTTCTGTAAATTTTTTGCTACTTCTCTACCTCGGCTCATGGCAAAATCTTTGTGAATAATAATAGACAAGGCATCAACCACATCATTGTTTAGCAGTACATCCAATTTAATTAAATTTGAAGCTTTGAATTCAGTGATATTGTATTCAATAGAGGCATAACCTTTGGTAGTAGATTTTAACCTATCAAAAAAATCAATGATTACTTCAGCAAGCGGCATCTCAAAAACTATAGAGACCTGATTACCAAAATATGTCATTTCCTTTTGGGTGCCTCTTTTTTGGGTGCACAATGTGATTACATTTCCAACATAATCTTTTGGAGTCAAGATGGTTGCCGAAACATATGGCTCTCTTATTTCACTTACATTGCTTAAAGCTGGAAGCTGGGAGGGACTATCACAATCTATAATCTCACCATCAGTCTTCACCACTTGATATTGAACAGATGGGGCGGTAGAAATGAGATTTAAGTCATACTCTCTTTCGAGCCTCTCTCTGACCACCTCTAAATGCAGCGTTCCTAAAAAACCGCATCTGAAGCCAAAGCCTAGAGCATCAGATACCTCTGGCTCATAAATTAAAGCAGAGTCATTTAATACCAGTTTAGAAAGAGCGTCTCTAAACTTTTCATAATCGTCTGAATCAACAGTAAACAAGGATGCAAAAACTTTTGGTAGAACTTTTTGAAAACCAGGCAAGGGTTTGGATGTATCATTTTTAGAGTCTAAAATTGTGTCGCCAACTGGCGCTCCCTGAATGTTTTTGATACCGGCAACCATATAACCAACCTGACCAACATTCAGTTCTTTTTTGGCAATCTTTTTTGGAGAAAATATCCCAATCTGATCTGCTAAATATGCTTGCTGGGTCGAATATACCTTGATTTTTTGGCCTTGTTTAATAGAGCCATTTATAACTTTAATTAAAGAGACAACTCCAAGATAGGCATCAAACCAGGAGTCAATAATTAAAGCTTCAAAATCTGCATTAGGGTCACCCTTAGGTGGCGGAATATTATCCACCAAGAGATTTAATAACTCTTCTATGCCTTGACCAGTCTTGGCGCTAACCAAGGGTGCGAGGGTTGCATCAATTCCAATCATATCTTCAATTTCTTGCTTCACTCTATCTGGATCTGATTGAGGTAAATCAATTTTATTTATTACAGCTAACACCTCAAGATTTTGATCAACTGCGGTATAACAATTAGCTAGAGTTTGAGCTTCCACCCCTTGCGATCCATCAACCACCAACAAGGCACCTTCGCATGCAGACAATGAGCGAGAAACTTCATACGAAAAGTCAACATGTCCTGGAGTATCGATAAAATTGAGTTGATATGTTTCGCCATCCCTTTCGTAATCAAGCGTAACGGCTTGAGCTTTTATGGTAATTCCTCGCTCTCTTTCTATGTCCATCGAGTCAAGAATCTGCTCAGACATTTCTCTTTGAGAGAGACCGCCACAATATTCTATTAATCTATCAGACAGGGTTGATTTCCCATGATCAATATGGGCAATGATGGAGAAATTTCTAATATTTTTCATCTTCTAATAAATGCATGACTATTCTATAAGAAAAGCTGATCTGTTATCAGCTTTTCTTATGCATTTAAGATGAATTTAATCTACGGTAACCGCAACAAAAAACCTGTTATTATTTCTACGTCCTACAATAGCTAATTTATCGCCTTCATCAAATTCTTCAATCAACTTCTCAAAAAACTCAGCATCCTCAATCTCATAACGCTTACCTTGGGAAATAACTTCAGTGATAATATCTCCCCTTGTTAATTTTCCATATGCCGGTGAGCCATTATTGACTCTTAAAACTAACACTCCTTTTTCAGGATCGGTTGGGCGAGAATTCTCTTCAGAAAGATCCTCGATCTTTAATCCCAGAGGATCGCTAGAAACCTCAGTTTTAGCTGGAATGAATGTTCTTTCATCAGCAGGCAGCTCACCTAAAACAAATTTTAGGTTGATGTTTTTTCCATCGCGGATAACCTTTGCGCTAGCCTTTGTTTCAGGTTGGATTCTTCCAACAACATGCGGCAAATCTGATCCAAATTTAATTTCCTTGTTATTAAATTCAATAATTACATCTCCTGCTTGCAGTCCAGCATCATCACCCGATTCACCCTTTTCAACATCAGTGATAAGTGCTCCATAGGGTTTATCCATGCTCAGTGCTTCAGCAAGGTCATTATCAACTTCGCCCACTCTGACACCAAGATATCCTCGAGATACAGCACCATCTTCGATAATCTGATTGGCTACCTCCATAGCAACATCTATAGGTATTGCAAATGCAAGACCTTGATAACCTCCACTTCTTGAATATATTTGTGAATTAATGCCAACAACCTTTCCATCTAGATCAAATAATGGTCCGCCAGAGTTTCCTGGGTTGATAGCAACATCTGTTTGAATAAATGGAACATAGTTTCCAATATTTTGATTCTGAATACTTCTTCCTTTTGCGCTCACAATTCCAGCAGTAACTGAAAAATCAAAAGAAAACGGAGATCCAATTGCGACAACCCAGTCTCCAACCTTTAGATTTTCACTATCACCAATAGAAACTTTAGGTAAATTTTTACCTTTAATCTTTAAAACTGCTAAATCTGAAAGAGGATCAATGCCAACCACTTCGGCAGAAAATTCTCTTCTATCATTTAAAGAAACTGTGATTTCTTCAGCCTCGTCAACTACATGAAAGTTAGTTAGCAAATAGCCATCTTTAAAAATAAAACCAGAGCCATATGCAACTGCTTCTCTTGTTTCAGGCTGTTGAGGTTGAGGGAAACCTCTTCCCCTAGGAATACCAAAAAACCTTTCAAATTCATCAAAGCCTCGAAGTGAATTTTGCATTTTTACCTCTTTCCGAGAGGTGATATTCACTACAGCAGGAGCAGATGTTTCAACTAGCTCTGAAATATTAGATGGCAATGCAGCGTTGATAAAGGATGAAAATCCTAGAACCAATAAAAGAGCAGTCTTGTTTTTATACAGATTCATGTTAATTCCTTTGATAAATTGATTGGATCATTGGGTTAGCTACTGACGGAGGTATATCACCATAAGCAGTTAACAGTTTTCCATCTTGCAACGGAATCAAATAAATCCAGTTATTATTTGCTTTAAAGTATTTTACCTTTTTAATGCCGAGTTGCTTGTTTTCAAGGTGAAAAAATAAATTATTTCTTCCATTTGAGTATTGATTGGGGTTGGTTGGATTGACAGAAAAACCTACCGGGATCCAGTTTTTTGAAATCTGTTGAGAGCTATGAGATGCATTGGATTGCATAATATGAATCATATGCTCCATTATATTTTGATCTGCATCAAGCAATTGATTTTTTGCCTCATCGCTTGAAATTGCAGATGAAAGTTGCAAAGAGCTCTCTCTATCAACCTGAAAACGATCATCATCAAACTGATATAAAATGATCAACGTAATTAAGACTGTCGCTGCAGCTGTGAACAAGTTGCTCATTACGGGGTTAACTTTAATGAGGTAATCTTTAAAAAATAAAAGCTTTGAAGTGTTTTGCTTAGTTTGTCTTTGAACCAACTCAGAGATGAGTCCAAACTTATGGAAAGTCTCTTTTAGCCCTTGATCTTCATGCATCTTGTCTAGGCCCTCTTGAATTTCCTTGTATGAAAGCTCTCCATCGTATAATGCAGATAGTTTTTCTAAATCTTTATCCATTGATAATATTCTCCTGATTTATAAATTCTAGTATAAATTGTCTAGCCCTGAATATTCTTGATCTCACTGTGCCTATCGGACATTTCAGAATTTCGGCTATTTCATCGTAAGTTCTTCCATCAATTTCCCTCAACGTAAAAGCAGTTTTAGTATCAGCATCGAGAGTTTGTATAAATTTCATAATCTTATCTTCAGATTCCATTGCTATAAGCTCAGTTTCTGGAGACAGATACTCAGGCACATCATGTTCATTTTGATCGAGAGAGTCTGTGATCTTTGACCTTTTAGAAAAGCTGCTAGCGAAATCATTTTTTGCCAAATTGATTCCAATCCTAAAAATCCATGTAAAAAGTGCGCTGTCTCCTCTAAAAGAGTCAATTTTTTGCCAAACTCTAATAAAGGTTTTTTGGCATAACTCCTCAGCCTGATCTCTTGATTTTGTATATCCGATCAAAGAAGACATTAGTTTTGGCTGATATTTTAAAACCATGGCCTCGAAAGCGGCTGCATTTCCAGCTTTAATTTCATTTACAAACACTTCATCCCCCTTGCTAACTCCCATAGTTTTCCTCGCTCATTTGGACAAAGGTGCAATGAAATAGTTTCACTTATCTGTAAATTTTTTTAAATTATTTAATATAAAACTTTCTTTTTCAGGACTGTTTAAGGATTCATTCTTGAAAATAAAGTCATAAAGGGCTTGATCCTCAAGATCTAAAATGCTGTTAAACATCTCAAACTCTTCTTTAGAAAGAAAGTCTAGTTTCTCTTCAATGTATCTCCTGAACAGAAGGTCTAACTCTCGAAGACCCCTTCTACACTTCCATTTAGTTTTATTAATGTCTGTATTCATTTTCTAGGCTAATATAATATCCTTATTCAAACTTTTTAATTAAATAACTTGGTAAATTCTGAATTTATAAAATATGGAGCTGTAAATCTTGAAGATATTACAGCCATTCATCTAAACGGTGATTTTGACTCTGTCTTAAACCTTTTACAAGGACAAGTAACATCAGATTGCACTCTAATATCAGAACAAATTGGACAAATATCATCTTTATGTAACGAAAAAGGCTTTATTCTATGTAACTTTGAGATCATTGTTGATCAAAATGAGTGGCTAATTATTATTGAAAAAGCTTCAAAAGATATATTTTTAGATGAAATAACCAAATTTTTGCCATTTTACAAAGTATCTGCTGAACCAGTTAGCTATAAAGTTATTGGTCTTTCAAGAAAAAAGGGGGAGCCCATGCTTACGCAAGAGCATTTAATTTTAAGTTCAGATAAAGCTTCTTTGTCTATGTTAATAGATAAGAAAGATGAATTTCGTGGCGATTTAGATAGTCTCAGCCATGATGGCTGGGCAATAAATCGAAAAATTATGAATGATCACCAAATTATTTCTGAAGAAATAGGTAAATATCGACCTCATGAAATAGGTCAGCATGTTAATAGGGTTAGCTTTAATAAAGGCTGTTTTAAAGGTCAAGAAATAATTGCCCGCATGGAGTATCTTGGTAAATTAAAAAAAGAAACAAAATTAATTATCCATTCAAGTTTTGACGATGTATCTAAATTTACAATTATTGGTAAAAGCTATCATGATAATAAAAAAATTTTTTCGTCCTGCCTTGGGAAAATAGATAGCTTTTCTTAAAAAGAGCTATTTCAGCCTCCAGTTAATTTCACCAGAGCCATTTTCTTTTAAAATTTCATTAATTTTTGAAAAGTGCTTGCAACCAAAAAAACCTCGATAGGCAGATAGAGGAGATGGGTGTGGAGCTATTAAAATATTATTTTGTTTTTTATTGATTAAATTATATTTTTTTTGAGCCGACTTACCCCATAAAACAAAAATCATACTTCCCCTTTCACTCAATTGAGAAATAATTTTATTTGTTAATTTCTCCCAGCCTATTTCTTGGTGAGAATTTGGCATCCCCTCCTCAACGGTTAGCACAGAATTTAATAATAAGATTTTTTGCTCAGCCCATGAAGTCAAATCACCATGACTAGAAATCGGAATATTTAGATCATTTTTTAATTCAAGAAAAATATTTTTTAATGAAGGGGGAATATTATTTTCTTTATTCACAGAGAATGACAGCCCGTTTGCCTGGCCCAAACCATGATAGGGATCTTGACCTAAAATTAATACTTTGGTTTCAAAAAAATGAACCAATTCCAAGGCGCGAAATATAGAAGGATTTGGTGGAAATATATTGATATCTTGTGTCTGTAATTTCAAAAATTTTGACTCCATCTCATCCAAAAAATCTTGACAAAATCCCTTGCCAAGTGGCTCTAACCATGTGTCGGGAAAATTTAAAATATTCAAAAAAACTACTCTTAAAAACTGCTTAAATTTTATCCACAGAATCTGTGGATAAAGCTTGGGATAACTTAATATTCTTATATTTTAGACTGATTTAATAAGGTTTCATGCAAATTGATCAAAAACTAATCAATTAATAATAATATAACCGCATATCAGTATTTTATACTATTTTAAGGTACAATTAATGTATTTTTAGTCGAGGTAAATCAAACTCTCAATACCATCATTTTGTTCTGTGGGCAAGTATTTTTTTTAAAAAAATTAAACTAGAATAGACGCTCCTTATAGTAACCATAAATAATCCATATGAATGACCAAAAAAACACTCTTTTTTCTGAATACAACATGAATGGTTTAAATTTAAAAAATAGAGTTGTGATGGCTCCTATGACAAGGAATTTTTCACCAAACGGAGTGCCAAAAGACTATGCTCCAACTTACTATGCTCGAAGAGCTCAAGGAGGTGTTGGTTTAATAATTACTGAGGGGGTTGAAGTAAGCCATAGAGCTGCTAGCGGTTACCCAAATTGTCCAAATTTAGAAACAGACGAAGCAAAAAAAATGTGGGAAAAAGTCGTGAATAAAGTTCATGAAAATAATTCCTCAATCTTCTGTCAACTCTGGCATGTGGGTGGGATTAGAAAGCCAGGGATGCCCCCTATTCCAGAAGTTCCAGGATTCACTCCATCAGGTTACGTAGTGCCTGGCAAAAAAGTAGCACATGAAATGTCGCATGATGAAATTAAAGAGTTGATTAAGATTTACGCTGAGGACGCAAAAATTTGTGAAGAGATTGGATTTGATGGTGTGGAAATTCATGGTGCGCATGGGTATTTAATTGATCAGTTTTTCTGGGATAAAATTAATCTAAGGACAGATGAATATGGTGGCTCCATAGAAAATAGGTCAAGATTTGCCAAAGAAATCCTTGAGGCATCACAAGAGAAAACCTCAGATAGTTTTCAAGTTGGAATAAGAGTTTCTCAATGGAAGCAACAAGATTACGAAGCAAAAATTACATCGGATGCAGACGAGTTAAATCAATTTTTTAATATTCTAAAAAATGCTGGAGCTGATTTTATTCATTGCAGCAATCGTAGGTTCTGGGAAGGAGAATTTAATTCCAAGGGCAAAAATTTGGCTGGGGTGGCAAAAGAAGCAACCGGACTTCCAACTATAAGTGTTGGCAGCGTTGGTTTAGACAAAGATTTTATCAAGCTTTATTCTGGTGACCATAAAACTCAAACTGCCGATTTAGATGCTCTGCATGAAAAGCTCAATAAATCCGAGTTCGACCTAATAGCAGTTGGAAGAGCGCTCTTGTCAGACCCTGATTGGGCAAATAAAGTTCAGGATGGAAAAGAGGACCAGATTGTACCTTTTGATAAGAGCTTTGTTGAGAATTATGTTTAAAGCTCTTGGCTATCTATATCTAAAGACCTAACACTCATCACATGCTCAACTGATTTAAGTTGCTCAATAAGTTGCTTGCTGGCTTGGGATTCTAGATCAATTAGGTTTATGGCAATTTCATCTCTACTTTTATTGGTCATTTCAGCGATATTAATATCAAAAGCTGCAATTGAATCAGCAATTTTACTAATCATTCCTGGCTCATTGTGATTAATTATTACCAAGCGATGATTGGTGCCTCTAGAAAGTGATATTCTTGGAAAATTTACTGAATTCAAAATTGTGCCATCTTGAAGATAATTAACCATTTGATTTGCGGCCATGACAGCGCAGTTTACTTCAGCCTCTTTTGTGCTTGCTCCCAGGTGAGGCAAAAGCACTACATCATTCTTGTCAACAGAACGTTTGATTAGCTCAGGAGTAGGGAAATCTGTAACAAATCTTCCTAGATTTCCATTCTCAAGCTCCGCTATTACATCATCAGTGTTAACTATGCCGCCTCTTGATAAATTGATAAGCCTCGCTCCGTTTTTAAATTTTTTTAAGTTTGACTTGTTGATAAGATTTTTTGTGTCCTCAACAAGTGGAACATGCAGAGAAACATAGTCTGACTGCTGCAAAAGAGCTTCCATGGTCTCAGCCTTCTCAACGTCTGCAGGAAGCCTCCACGCCCCTTCGATTGAAATGTAAGGATCATATCCCACCAATCGCATCCCAAGAGTATGCGCTGCTTGGGCAAGCATTGATCCAATTGATCCAAGCCCGATTATTCCAAGCGTCTTGCCAGCAAGTTCATTGCCAGCAAATGCTTTCTTTTGTGCTTCCATCGCCTTGTTTAGGCTTTCAGCATCTTCAAAATCAAGTTTTTTAGCAAACTCTATCCCCTCAATAATGCCTCGAGAAGAAAGCAACATTCCGCATATAACAAGCTCTTTTACTGCATTTGCATTTGCGCCTGGAGTGTTAAAAACAACAATTCCTTTTTTGGTTGCATCTTCTATAGGTATATTGTTTGTTCCAGCACCTGCTCGTGCTATGCACAAAAGATTGTCTTCAAAATCTTTATTTGAAATATTATAGCTTCTGAGCAATATTCCATCAGGCTTCTCAGATACCTCTTTGAATTTTTTATTGCGCAGTATATCAAGACCATCTTCTGCAATATTATTGAAGGTTTTATAATTAAACATGTTACCAGTCAGGGGGACTTAGTTAAAAGTAAGGTTAGTTTATTATATTAAATACCAAACAAAAACATTTAAAACTATTTAATTCAATAAACTTAAAAATAACTCATTTAGGATGCTTTGAAATCGTTCTAGGCAAATTTTTTATTGCATTGCGAGCAAAAGGTATCTTTTTAGTTATATGCGTCCAGAAGCACTCTCAGAAATTTTCTCCATTTAGCCAGGTCACTTGGATCTAAAATTTCACCTCTGGGTCGATAAGTGGTTGAATATTTAGATTGCTTCGCTTGCAAGTCATCAATAGAGAAGAAATTAGATCCTAAACCAGCAGTTATTGCAGCACCTGTGGCCGTCGATTCTAAGCTTGGGGGAACGTGCACCTCCTGGCCCAAAAAATCTGCTAGTAACTGGCAAAAACTAGAATTAGCAGCCATACCCCCATCAATAGATAAATTATTAATTTCTATCCCATCAATTTTCAAAGCTTCTTTAATATCCATTACTTGGTAGATTAGCGCTTTGAATGCGGCTGTAACCATATCTGTTTTTGTTGAGTCCCTAGTAATGCCGTAAAATGCTGCCCTTATTTCTGAATTCCAGTGTGGAGCTCCGATCCCTGTAAAACCCGGAACAAATAAAACATCATTGGACTTGCCGGCCGCATCAAGAAATTTTATGCTTTCTTCGGAATTTAAAAAAAATTCCATATTATCTCGCAGCCATTGGATAATTGTTCCGGCAGAAAAAATACTTCCCTCTAAAGCATAAGATACTTCGCCAGAAAGACCATACCCAAGGGTATTGAGGAGTCCAGAGGTCGACTGCAATGATTCATTACCAGTATTGACCATTAAAAAACACCCTGTACCAAATGTTGCTTTCATTTGGCCAGGCTGAAAACATCTTTGCCCTACCAGTGCGCTTTGCTGATCTCCAATCACGCCTGTAATTTGAATTATCTTGTCGCCCCTTGTGCATGTTCCAAAATTACTATCAGAGGAATGAACCTCTGGCAGCATTGACGCTGGAACATTGAAAATCTCAAGAAGTTCATCGTCCCAATCTCTTGAATATATATTATATAAATTAGTTCTAGATGCGTTTGTGACGTCGGTTTTGAAAATATCTCCATTACTTAATTGCCACAATAGATATGTATCCACTGTTCCAAACCTTAATTTGCCTGCTTCTGCTTTAGTTCTTGCGCCATCAATATTATCTAAAATCCAAGATATTTTTGTTGATGAAAAATACGGATCCAGCAGAAGACCTGTTTTGTTCCTTATAACTTCTTCATAACCAGCTTGTTTGAGTTGCATGCAACGATCTGCTGTTCTTCTATCCTGCCAGACAATTGCGTTATAAATGGGTATGCCAGAATCAGCATCCCAAATCAAAGTCGTCTCGCGCTGATTGGTTATTCCTATAGCCACAATATCTGGACAAATATCAATCACAGGGTCAATGGTTGCATAAACAGAATCCATTAATGTTTTGGGTTCAATCTCTACCCAACCATCATTGGGGTACAGCAAAGAGTACTCTTTTTGCTCTGAGTGGATGATATTTAGATCTTTGTCAAACGCCACAGCTCTTGTGCTAGTTGTCCCTTGATCGATAGCCATTAATACAGTCATATAAACACCAATGTTCTTAAGTTATCCACAATTTACTCACTTTGTCTTCACAGTCAATAAACACCATTTATACAGCATATTGTGAAAAATTTAAAAGAATTCACAATATATTGTGTTTTTTACTTGATTATTTATCCACAATGTAAGAATATTGACACTGGTTAAAGAAATTTCAAAAAAAGACGTTTTGACCCCACCCATTGGTAAATTTTTAGAAAATTAGCCAACGAAAGAAACAAACATAGAGGAAAAAAATGACAATACAAGAGTTAGGAAAGACTCAAGAAGGTGCTGGGCAAGAAGCAATTAAAGCAATCCCGTCAGATGATTTAAATATAACAGCACCTGGAAAGCTCAGGGTAATAAAGCGTAACGGTAAAGTTGTTCCATTTGAGGAAGACAAAATAAAAGTTGCTGTTACAAAGGCTTTTCTGGCTAACGAATCTGGAAACGCAGCAGCAAGCGAAAGAATACATATAAAAGTTGAAGACATTACGGCTGAAGTGCAAGAGATTTTTAAAAGAAGAATGCCCTCAGGTGGTACTTTACATATTGAAGAGATACAAGACCAAGTAGAGCTTCAGCTTATGCGCAATGAAGAGTATGTTGTAGCCAGAAAATATATTCTATACAGAGAAGAAAGAGCCACAGAAAGAACAAAAGATGCGCCCAAGCAATCTAACATAGATGCGCCAAAGATCTCTGTTACAAAAAAAGATGGTTCTCTAGTCCCACTTGATATTGATAGGTTGGCTGCGGTAGTTAATCATGCATGCGAAGGACTGGAATACGTTGATGCTAATTCAATTCTAGAAGAATCAGTGAAAAACTTATATGACGGTGTTTCAATAAGCGATATGAAGTCGGCTCTTGTTATGTCAGCAAGGACTAAAGTAGAGCAAGAACCAAATTATAGCTTCGTCACAGCAAGAATTTTGCTAGATGAGCTGAGGAGTGAGGCTCTAACCTTTCTTGGCATAGCTGAAGAAAGCTCACACCCTGAAATGCAAGATTATTATCCAAAAGCTTTTAAAGCATACATAGAAAAAGGCGTAGAACTTGAGATGCTCGATCCAATTTTGAAAGGTTTTGACCTGCAAAAACTAGGCGAAGCTATTGATCACGATAGAGATTATCAATTCACCTATCTTGGACTTCAAACATTGTATGACAGGTACTTTATTCATTATCAGGATACAAGATATGAGCTTCCTCAAATCTTTTTTATGAGAGTTGCTATGGGATTAGCCGTAGAAGAAGACAATAAAGAGGAAAGAGCGATAGAATTCTACAGGTTGCTTTCAAGTTTTGATTATATGAGCTCAACACCAACCCTTTTTAATTCTGGAACTTTACGTCCTCAGCTTTCCTCATGTTATCTAACGACTATTCCAGATGATCTAGATGGGATATTTGGAGCAATGAAAGATAATGCATTGCTATCCAAATGGGCAGGAGGGCTTGGTAATGACTGGTCACCAGTTAGAGCATTAGGCTCTTATATAAAAGGAACGAATGGTAAAAGTCAGGGAGTTGTACCCTTCTTAAAAGTTGCTAACGATACAGCTGTAGCAGTGAATCAAGGCGGCAAAAGAAAGGGCGCTATGTGTGCTTACCTAGAAACATGGCACCTAGACATAGAAGAGTTCCTCGATCTCAGAAAAAATACCGGTGATGACAGAAGAAGAACCCACGACATGAATACCGCAAACTGGGTACCTGATCTATTTATGAAAAGAGTTGAATTAGACAAAAATTGGACGCTTTTTTCTCCAGGCGAAACTCCAGATTTACATGACCTTACCGGTCTTGCATTTGAAAAAAGATATGAAGAATATGAAGCATTGGCTGCTGAAGGAAAAATGGATCAACACAAAACTATTCCAGCCAAAGATCTATGGAGAAAAATGCTAACTATGTTGTTTGAAACGGGCCATCCATGGATAACGTTTAAAGATTCATGCAATTTACGTTCGCCGCAACAGCATGTTGGAGTCATTCACTCATCTAACCTATGTACTGAGATAACTCTAAACACAAGCAATGATGAAATAGCTGTTTGTAATCTTGGATCGGTAAATCTTCCTCAACATATGAAAGATGGTGTCTTGGATCAAGAAAAAGTAAAACGTACAGTAACCACTGCTCTGCGTATGCTTGATAATGTTATTGATATCAACTATTACTCAGTAGACACAGCCAAAAACTCAAATCTCAAACATCGCCCGGTAGGAATGGGGCTGATGGGTTTTCAAGATGCTTTGTATATGCAAGATGTACCCTACTGTTCTGATGAAGCCATTGAGTTTGCAGATCGAAGCATGGAAGTTATAAGTTATTATGCAATTTACGCATCAAGCGAGCTTGCAAAAGAAAGAGGAACATATCCATCATATGAAGGGTCTTTGTGGAGCCAAGGCATATTTCCAAAAGATTCAATAGATATTCTAGAAAAGAACCGAGGTAGCGAATTTATCAAAGTTGATAGATCTGAAACACTAGATTGGGATCAACTGCGCACAAAAGTTACAAAGGATGGTATGAGAAACTCGAATGTAATGGCAATTGCGCCGACAGCAACGATTTCTAATATTACTGGCGTAACTCAATCAATTGAGCCCACTTACCAAAATCTATACGTTAAATCTAACCTTTCAGGTGAATTTACTATTGTTAACCCTCACCTTGTAAAAAAACTCAAGGCAATAGATTTGTGGGATGACGTTATGATCAATGACCTAAAGTACTTTGAGGGCAGCCTAAGTGAAATATCAAGAATTCCTGATGATATTAAAAAGCTTTTCTCTACAGCATTTGAAGTGGAGCCCCAGTACATTGTTGAATCTGCAAGCAGAAGGCAAAAATGGATAGATCAAGCTCAATCATTAAATTTATATATCGGTAATGCTAATGGTAAAAAACTAGATCTTACATATAGAATGGCTTGGTATTCAGGTTTAAAAACAACTTACTATCTAAGATCTATAGCAGCAACTACAACTGAAAAATCAACCATCAACCAAGGCAGCTTAAATGCAGTCAGTGCTCAGACCGAACAAGTACCAGAAGTTCCTTATGAGCTTGGTACACCAGCGCCTGTGCCAGAAGCATGCTCATTGGATGATCCTGACTGTGAAGCCTGTCAGTAAATACGGAGAAAAAAATGTTAAATTGGGATGAATATAATAAAGAAGATGCTCAGGTAGCTCCTGCGATTAAAAGCACAGCACCAGAGATACCTCAAACTGTCGAGCCAGTTGCTCAGATCGAACCTGTAAAAGCTGAAGCATCTTCTTCAAACATTGAAGCAGGATCTAGGGCAGAGGCTGCAAAAAAAGCCATGGAGGCCTTTGACGCATCTGAAGGTGTGAAAGAGCTAAATGAAATGCATAGCGGCAGAGTTCAAGTTGATGATAAGGCTATGATCAATTGTAAAGCTGATCTCAATCAATTGGTTCCATTCAAATATGACTGGGCTTGGCAAAAATATCTTGATGGAAGTGCCAACCACTGGATGCCTCAAGAAGTTAATATGACTGCAGATATCTCGCTCTGGAAATCAGAGGGTGGCTTAACAGATGATGAAAGAACTATTGTTAAAAGAAACCTTGGATTCTTTTCAACTGCAGATTCCTTAGTTGCAAATAATTTAGTGCTTGCTTTGTATAGGCTCATAACCAATCCCGAATGCCGACAATATATTTTGAGACAAAGCTTAGAGGAAGCCATTCACACCCATGCATATCAGTACTGCATTGAATCACTTGGCATGGATGAAGGGGAAATATTTAACATGTATAGAGAAATCCCAAGTGTTGCTAAAAAAGCTGCCTGGGGGTTGAAATATACACAACAAATTTCAAATCCAGCCTTTCAAACAGGAACGACAGAAACTGATAAGCAGCTTTTAAAAAATCTCATAGCATTTTACTGTGTGCTTGAGGGCATATTCTTTTATTGTGGCTTTACACAAATTTTATCAATGGGAAGACGAAATAAGATGACAGGAACAGCTGAGCAGTTTCAATACATCTTGAGAGATGAATCA
>JADHNM010000019.1 GCA_016779505.1 SAR86 cluster bacterium | reverse complement strand
AGATTAAACGAATTACTGCCAAAAGAATAAACTTAAATAATGCTTGAAGAATTGTTTGGTGAGCTCAAAAATCTTATTTGGGGCATAGGTATCATTTCTGCTGCGATAATAAGCTTATTAATATTACCAAGAAAAATATCTCACAAACTTGGAGAACATCCAATAATTTTATTGCTAATCTTCAGCGGGATTATGCTATGGGTAATAAGAATATTTAATTAAGCTTTATTCGCCCTAGATTTCTGCAAAGATAAATAGGCTCGGCGATCTCATGTATTTTTCATAAATTATGGATTGTTAAAATTATTTGAAAAATCTTCAACGAGATGCACAAAGGCTTTGACACCATTATCTAAAGCACCATCATCAACGTAAAAATATGGTGAATGATTAGTTGGACTTTCTTCTACATCAAGGGGATTAACGCCAAGGTAGAAAAATAATCCTGGAACTTGTTGAGCAAAAAATGAGAAATCTTCTGCTCCAGTCCTTGGAACTTTTGCTTCATAATAATTACCATTTGCAGCCGCAGCTAATGATGATGAGAGGGTTTTAACCAAGTTATCATCATTAACCGTTACGGGATAACCTCCATAAACTTTAAACTGTACATTTGCTTCAGCGTGATGAGCTTCAGCTATATTTTCAGCTATCAACTTAATTTCATCACGAATTTGATCTGCATAAGAATCTTCAAATGTTCGTATTGTGCCCTCTAAAAAAGCTGATGCTGGAATAATATTATTTCTCGTACCTGCTTTCATAATCCCAACTGTAACTACGGCCTGACTATCAAGAAGATTTAATCTTCTACTAACAATTGTCTGAAGTGAGGAAACAATATCTGAGGCAACAACAATAGGATCCACACCATTCCAGGGTCGAGATCCATGGGTTTGTTTCCCATTAACAATAATTCTAAAAGCTTCTGCCGATGCCATGAAAGGCCCAGGTTTTGTCCAAATCTGACCATGAGATGCATTTGAAACATGCATTCCAAATATAGCATCTGGCTTCTCAGCATCAAAAACACCCTCTTTTAGCATGAGTTCAGCGCCACCTTCTTCTCCTTCTGGGGCACCCTCCTCGGCTGGTTGAAATATTAATAAAATATCCCCATTTAGTTTGTCAGTATTTTTGGCAAGAAAACTTGCAACGCCAAGCAGAACTGCAATGTGTGCATCATGACCACATGCATGCATAACGCCAACCTCATTACCTTGATATGTCGTTTTAACTTTAGAAGAAAATGGAAGGTTAAGTTTTTCAGTAACGGGTAATCCATCAATATCAGCTCTAAGGGCTATCAAGGGGCCTGGATTTTGACCTCTAATAAAAGCAGTAACACCTGTAATGCCATAGCTTGTATTTGTTTCAAGACCCATCTCTTTTAATGCTTCAACTATAGCCGCCTGTGTTTTGAATTCTCTATTTGAGAGTTCTGGATTTTCATGAAAAAAATGTCTCCAATCAACCACTTTGGTCATGATGCCTTGGAGATCTCTTTCTAGTTGATTTTTTAACTCATCTGCAGAAATTGAGAAAGCCATAAAAATTAAAAAAATTAATGTATAGAAGTTTTTCATTGATTATCCTTTTTTAAAAATATTAATTAAAATTGATGGGGTTGAATCCATATACTCTTTAAAATCTGGTCGCCTCTCTAAGGAGCGCTTATCCATCATCGAAACAGATGCGATTGCTATTAAAGCATACATAATGATTGAGCCAATCAAAAGCCATGCAAAAGAAAGATTAGATGCAAGAGCAAAAACATACAAACTAAACCAAAACAAGATTTCACCAAAATAATTAGGATGTCGTGAGTAATACCATAGTCCAGACTTCATTGTTTTTGGTTCTGTGAGATTCAATCTAAAGTTATACATCTGTTGATCAGAGATAATTTGAATAATGACCGCTAAGATTGCTAGAAAAGTAGCCACGCCGTCTAAGAAATTTAATTCAGATCCTGTATAAGCTAGCGCATAAATCATTGGCAGTAATGCCAAATAAACACAAATAGTCGGAATAAGATGAATTGAACCAAAATCAACTAAAAAGTATTGGAACTTATTAGTCGTTTTTCCTTTCATCATGATATATCGCCAGTCCTCATGAGAAAAACCATCCCAAGACCTCATCCAGTTATACGTTAACCTAATGGCCCAGAATAATAAGCATCCATGCATGAGGAAGGCTCTTTGTATATTTCCTGTAGCTGAAACATCAGTCCAACATAGCAATGTTAAGACAACAGGAATAACTGACCAAAATGCATCATACCAACTAGAATTTTTAAATATAACACTGAGAATATATATAAATATTGTTGCTTCAATATGAGATATTAAGACTTTATAAACTATTGAAAAATCAAACAATAAATTCCAGATTAAGATCATTGAATATATGCAGCCAATGTATCCAACTAGTATGACTAGAAAATGTTGTAGTTTTGTATTCATAATTTATTTAAAGCTTTTAACGGTTTATGGTATTCATTATTTATTGGAAGCAAAGGAATGGTTTGCGATTGAATAATATTATTTATATCACTAGTTTTATTAATATGTTTATATAGAGTATTTCTCTGAACCAGGTTGAGTCCCAGCTCATCAGTTATCTTAAGCACACTTTTTAAACTTAACTCTTGGCCAAATGATGCGCCTGCAGATTTAGTAATACTTTCATTCATCAAAATTCCACCTACATCATTAATTCCTGAGGATAATAGAAATTTTAAACCTGAAAGACCCATTTTCACCCAAGAACCCTGAATATTATTTATTGAATTTTGAAAGAGTATTCTTGATACAGCATGGACAAGAATGGTCTCTTTAAATGTTGGGCCGGGTCTAGCCAAACCTCGTCTATAAATGGGCGCCTCTTCTGCAACAAATGGCAATGGAACAAATTCAGTAATTCCATTAGTTTCAGATTGAAGCTGCAACAATTTAAGCAAGTGATCTGCCACATGAAACATATTTTCAACATGACCAAACATCATGGTTGAGGTTGTAGGCAATCCAACCTCATGAGCCGCTTTAATTATCTTCAGCCATTCATCTGAGCTAAGCTTATCAGGGCAAATAATACTTCTGATATCATCATGCAAAATTTCAGCAGCAGTGCCTGGCAATGAATTTAAACCAGCCGATTTTAGTTCTAATAAAAAATCACGGGTTGAAATATTAAGTGTTTTTCTGCCATGATCAATTTCAAGGGGTGAGAAGGCATGAATATGGATATCTGAGGAGATTGATCTGATAGCTTTGACAATATCTATATAAGTTTGACCTGAATAATTGGGATGAATGCCGCCCTGCAAACATACTTCTGTTGCACCTCTTGATATAGCTTCCTCTGTCCGTCTTATTATTTCAGAATGAGTTATGTTATATGGCTTGCCTCTAAGATCATCATGTCCACGACCTTTTGAGAATGCACAAAAATTACAGCTAAATGAACAAATGTTGGTGTAATTAATATTTCGATTAACCACAAAACTTACATCGGCACCATGAGTATTTGTTTTTATCTCATTAGCCCTATCAATAATGTATTGAAAATCACCATCCGAACACTCTAAAAGGTTTTGAATTGATGCCGTTGAAGGATTTGTTTCAACTAAATGAATTTTTTGTTTGATATTAGAGGTAGGAAGACCGATATTTATCTGTGGAATTTCAGTGCTTATACCAGATTTCCAAGTATCAGAACGAATTAAAAATTGAGCATCTACCTTGCTTAAAAGTTTTGATGAAATCTCCTTAGATGCAAATATTTTCAACGCTGAAAAATATTTTGGATAAAGGGTGCTTCTAGCTTTCAATGATTGATTAGATTGCAAAGCAATCCTCGCAAGGTTTTGAATTTCTGGCCATGGAGCTTCTGGATTTACATAATCTTTAGTCACCGGAGATATGCCACCAAGGTCATTAATGCCAGATGTAAACAAGCTGTCTAAATATTTTAAATTTAAATTTGGTGGTACTTGAAGACTAATATCTCCTGGTAAAATTAATCTGGCCATTGCAATGGTCCAAAGCAATTCATCAAATGAAGGCTCAGGGGCATTTGCCATTAAAGTATTAGGTTTCGCCTTAAAATTTTGAACTATTACTTCTTGAATATGATCATATTGTTGATGCAATTCTTTAATCCGATATAACGATTCAAGCCTGTCAAGTCTTGTCTCCCCTATGCCAATTAATATTCCTGTTGTAAAGGGAACTTTTTGTTTTCCAGCCTCTACAAGAGTTTGCATTCTAAATTTGGGATCTTTGTCAGGTGATCCATGATGAGGTTGACCTTTTTCAGTTAGCTTTTTTGATAGAGATTCAACCATGAGGCCCATCGAACCGCTTACATTTTTAAGTGAGGCGATTTCATCAATTGTTAGGCAACCTGAATTAAGATGAGGTATCAGAGATGTATTCTCCAGCACAGCTTTAGCACAGGCGCCTAGGTATTCATTCGTTGAGCTGTAGCCCATAAATTCTAGCGCTTCTCTTGCTGCCTTGTATCGTAATTCAGGTTTGTCGCCGAGAGTAAATAATGCCTCATGACAGCCGTGTGCTTCACCATCTTTTGCAAGCGAGATAACTTCTTCTATTGATAAATATGGAGATTTAACTTTTTTAGGCGTTTGAGCAAAAGTACAGTAATGACATACATCTCGGCATAAAAAAGTTAAGGGAATAAAAACCTTTGGCGAATAGGTGACTTGATCTCGGTAATAAGAAACCTTTTTTAAATAAGCAGCATCTATAAGATTTTGAGACAAAGCAATATTGGACAAACTCTCTAAACTCTTAAAAGGAAGATGACCAGTAGCTATAAGATTTTTTAGTGCTGAATTAGATTGATCTTGAATTTTCAAATAACTAACCTTTAACGTATTTAATTAGTTTGAAGTAATCTTCCTCTGAGTCAAGATCATCTTTTAAAGCATTTATCATTATATTTTGATGCTTATAATTTTTCGAACTAAATTCATCAAGAAATAGCTGAAAACTATTTAGACCAAATTTGAGCTCAAAACTCATAGATGAGTGAAACATTAAGCAATTTGTACCTTTTTCTTTTGCATCTGAAACAATATTAATCACATCATTATTAAAACAATCTTTTAACTTCTGGAGATCGAACTTATTAATAGTGGGCAAATCAGCATGCATGATTAATATAATATCTTTAGGTTTGCAAAATAGAATCGCTTCTGTCAAGCAATCGTTCAACAATGATTTAGTTACAAAAGTCTCGGTGCCATCGATATATAAATTAGGATCATTAGTTACCAAAGTAATTGAATTACAAATATTCGAATCTTTTAATGCATCAATGGTTTGATTGACCATCTTAGAAGCTAATTGTTCTCGTTCCTCTGGATTAAGTATAGATGTTAAGCGAAGCTTTGAATCTGAAAATTTTTTTACGGGTATAAAAGCTGAGATACCCATCTTAACTTTCCTCTAGGTGATCAACTATTGTTTTTGCAAGATTTACCTTTGACTGAAAGTTATTCATGATGAGATCTGCAAGACAAACTTCAAAGCCCATGTGAGTAATTGTTGTTAACTCGTTTTGGTCTGATGAGTCAATAAAAATTCTTTTAGAATAATTTTTATAAAATTTGGCAATGCTTTGTACATTTACATCCTGGCCCAACTCAGTCATCATTTTTGCAGTGGGTCCCTTTAGTGAGTTCAAGTTAACAATTGGACTGATAACAGTTACTTTCTCTGGATGATTTATTAAATGTTGCTGCAGTTTATTTAATTGAAGCATTGGATTAATGCTTACGAATGGATTAGAGGGGCATATGACAATTTCCTCGAACGCATCGAGATCTATTGAATGATTAAATTCAGCGGCATCCAAGCCTTTAAAAACAAAATCTGTAACAGGAGGCTTACATTGCAACTTTACAAAATACTCTTGAAAAGAGAGCAATCTATTTTTTGTTTGAACATATGTTTCAACTGACTCATTGCTCATGGGATATATAAAATCAGGCAAATTAAATAACTTAGATAAAATGGAGGTTGCTTCCTGTAAGGAATATCCAGATTGCAATAATTTAGTTCGATGAATGTGTGTTGCGAGATCTTTATCACCAAGCTGGAACCATGTCTCTCCATCTAATTTAGATAATGCCGAAAGCATATTCCAGGTTTCATTTTTTCGACCCCAGCCCTTAGAGACATCTGACTCACCTGAAAGTGTGTACATGACTGTGTCTAGGTCAGGGCAAATCTTAAGATTGAGATGAGTAAAATCATCTCCAGTATTTACAACTATTCCTAAGTTTTCGGGAGAAAGTATCTCCTTGAAACCTAATGCAAGTTTTGCGCCTCCAACTCCTCCGCACAATAAAAGATAATTTTTCACCTGAATAAATCCTCGCTCTCACTTCTGATTAGCTCAGAGGCTTTGGCTTTTTTGTTAGGTTTGAATTGATAGCCTTTAATTATAACAACAGGTTTTTTTTGTGCGGCTTGACCCATCAACAAAGAAGCTGCAGCTGCAAGTTCATCAGCAATTCCAATTTGAGTAACCTTAAGCATATTACCGAACAAATCATAATTGCCTCGCTCATCTACAATACATTCAATGTTATGACTGCCAATTGCAAATCCAACAATTCCATTTCTAAATGGTCTTCCCATGGTGTCGGTTACTATGACAGATATATTTTTTTTATAATGTTTTGTTAAGGCTGTTGATAGTTTTTTAGCAGATTCATCTGGATCTTTAGGGAGCAATAACACAATATCTTGTTTTTGATCTATGTTCGATCTATCTATGCCAGCATTTGCATGGATAAATCCAAGTTTATGTTCAACTATTAAAACACCCATTCTGTATTTTACGACTTGTTTAGATTCGTTAAGAATTGCTTGAGTAAATTTAGGGTCTTTGTTTATTTGTTTAGATAACTCATTCGCTTTTTTTGATGGTTTAATGTTTGAAATATCTAGATATCTATTTTCAGATTTAGAAATAATTTTTTGGGCTACAGCAAAAATATCTCCATCCTCTACCTCAATAGATTCTTGCTCAAGAGCTTTTATTATTTCAGCGGATACATCTTGCCCAGGCTCTATCAAAGGCAGCGTTTCTAGAGCATATAAATGGATAGAATTAATAGTAATCTCTCTAATGACCGGTAATTTTAATGCCTGAGTGAGCCAAAGAATGCTTTTTATTAATTGCTATGAGGATTGATGTTAAGGATTCAGCTGCAACTGAGTTACACAAGGGGCCTGCATGCCAACCGGTTAATCCAGCATCTTTTACTAACTCAATGACCACATTCCTGGCTTCTAAAAAATCTCCTGCAACTAGAACATCGCAATCAATTTCTTTATCTGTTTGCAACAATTCTGCAGAAATATTCTGAAAGGCAGAAATTACAGTTGTTTCCGCTCCTAATATAGCTTGCGCTTTTAATGCTGCAGACCCTTCTTGAGGTAGCTGAACTCTCATCACTTTCGGAGGCATCAGTGGAACAGTTGCATCAATCATTATTTTTTGATTCAAGGAACTATCAATGCTTAACAAAGTTGCTTCTTGATGCGCAAATGGAACAGTTAAACATGCTATCTCACAAGCTTTGGCTGCATCTATATTGAGCATACCCTGAGACTCTTCTAGACCTAATGAAATCGCAACTTCTATAGCTTTTTCTAATTCACGACTACCAATTAAGACATCATGACCGGATTTGATCCACCTTGAAGCTAAACCCCTGCCTAAAGAGCCAGTGCCTCCAAGAATTGCTATTTTCATTATATTTCTCCTGAATAGTATTTAATAAATTCTAACAAGATTATACAAACTAATGAATGAATCAATGGGTATCATTAGGATAATATTTGTCAACAATATTTAATCATTCATGCTCTATAATAAAAATCTAGCTAATGGGACTGAAGGAATTAACCAATGATAGATCTAAAAAATAAATCAGTTGTAGTCACTGGTGGTACAAAAGGCATAGGAGCTGAAATTTCTAAGGCTTTTTTAAAGCAAAATGCTAATGTAATAATTCTTGCTAGACAGAAACCCGCTAGAATAATTAAAACTAAGGGTAGAAAAGCTAGATTCATAGAATGTGATATTAGAAACATTCAGTCGCTAGATTCAGCTGTTCAGCTAATTAAAAATGAATACAAATCTATTGATATTTTAATTAACAATGCTGGAGGCGCTCCAATGACAAGCGCACTAACGGCTTCAAATAAATTTCATGAAGCAATCATAGATCTGAATTTATCCGCTCCATTAAATGTTAGTCAGAGATTTGCAAAAATCATGATGAGACAAAAAACTATTTCTAATATTATTAATATATCCAGTGTTACAGCTTCAAGGCCAACACCTGGAAGCGCAGCTTATGGTGCTGCTAAGGGAGGCCTTGTAAATTTAACTAAAACTTTGGCGATAGAATGGGCACCAAAAATAAAGGTTAACTCCATTATTGTTGGATACATAGAAACTGAAAATTCGATGCTTCATTACGGCAGTAAAAAAGAGATCAATAAAGTTGCAAAAACCATTCCCATGAAAAGAATGGGAAAACCCGAGGATGTTGCAAATGCCTGTTTGTTTTTTTCATCTGATCTAGCAGACTGGATTACAGGTGCAGCTCTTGAGGTTCATGGTGGTGGAGAGAAACCAGCTTATTTAGACGCTGCTAAACCAAAGTAATGAACTATCCTTGTATGCTAAAGTCTAAGTAGTTGAATCAATATAGGGAGGCATTATGAATGAAAGATATATTCAAGCTTTAATATTAGGAAGCATTATTGGATTTGCTATTGTAGTAGATGACTATTTTGCACCGAAACAAAATCATAAAATGATGCAAAAGCACGTCATGATTAAAGACATTAAACAACCTAAATGGAAAGAAAATTCTGGTAAAAACATGGATCTTCATGAGATTCAAGATCATGAAGTTATGGTTTTTAAACCCGACGATGGAAAAAAGAAAATTCAAATCAAAATAAATTCAAATGACTCTGAGCTTGATATTAAATCGATTGTTGCAGAAGTAACAAATGCAATGAAACTTTATGGAGAAGAAAAGCTCGCTGATGAAGGCATTAAAGAAATAGAAATTGATCTTCAAAATGCAATAGCTGAGGTTTCTGAATTATTTGAAAATGTTGATATTGATATAGAGGTTGAGGTTGAGAATCTGGAGCTTTAAAATTAATTTAACCAAAAAGCTTTCTTACCAGCCTGTTCCCCCAAAATAATTTTAAAGCGCCCTTAAGCTGTTCAAACGATTTATCTGTATATGGGTAGGCAGATGCAGACTTCTTGCCAATAATAATTGGCATTGGGTGAGCATATGCCAATAAGCCCTCTTTCCCATTTACCACACCCAATCCACTTTCTTTTACACCGCCAAATGGAACTTCATTAACACCATAACTCATTGCCATATCATTAACGGAACAAGCGCCAGTTTCAATTGATTTTGCTAATCTTTGACCTTTAATCAAATCTTTAGTCCATACATTTCCATTTAAACCATAATGCGATTGATTGGCTAACATTAATGCTTCATCCTCTGATTGAACCTTCATAATAGAAATAATTGGTCCAAAGGTTTCATCTTTCATGATTTTCATTTCATGAGTTACCTCTACAAGAACAGTTGGTTCAAAATATAATCCTTCAAAATTTGGATTTCGTTTCCCACCAACTAACACCTTAGCCCCTTTATCAACGGCGTCATTGACATGATCTTCAATAATATCAATTTGTTTATCCCAAAATGTAGGACCTACATCACCTTTACAATCATTTGATTGAATTAAAGATTCAGTTATAGAGACAACTTCTGCAACAAATTCATCATAGACATCAGCCATAACGTAAATTCTTTCAGTGCCACAACAATACTGGCCAGCATTCATGCATGAACCAACCACTGCCCCACTAGCTGCATCTTTAATATCAGCATCAGAACAAACAATCATGGCATCTTTCCCACCTAACTCGAGGCTATAGGGAATAAGCATCTCACCACACTTTGCCGCAATCTTTTTTCCAGTTGCAACACTGCCTGTGAAAGAAACCTTATCTGGACCCTGATTAATTAACTCCGCACCTGTCTCCCCATCCCCTATAACGGTCTGCACAAGATGCTCTGGTGCTTCTGCTAATGCAAAAATTTCCTGCACCAATGCCCCAGACATAGGCGTAACTTCAGATGGTTTTACCACCACGCTATTTCCACAAAGAACAGCTTGAATGACTGGGTTGATAGATAGTATGAATGGGCCATTCCAAGGAGTAATGACAGCCACAACACCTCTAGGCTTGTAAGTAATAATTGTTTTTTTAAGAAATTGCATAGGACCATGCATCTTGATTTTTTTATCTGCTAGCCACTTTTGAGCTCTCTTAGCATAAAAAACCAAAGAATCTACAGCTGAAAATACTTCCATAGACATAGCTTCTTGCTTAGGTTTGCCAGTCTCTCTCATGACAACATCCATGATTCTGTCTTGCTGCTGAATAACTACATCAGCAACCCTATGCATTAATTCAACTCTTTCTTTCAAAGTTGTTTTCTTCCACTCACTTTGCGCAACTTTGGCTTGGGTCATTATCGATGAAATCTCTTCCGATGAAGTGCACTCATAAGTATCGATATGAGAGAGATCGACGGGGCTTTTTAAAGTTAATAGTTTTTTGCCGCTCTCTGAATGAGAGATAGAAAAAATAGCCATTGTTATAACTCCTTTAGTTTAGCTTCAAGCATTGGCGTTACGTGATTGTTGATATGCGCATTCATACCCATGGGCATAATCTCATAATGCTCTAGTTTACGAACAACTTTTACCATAATTACGGTGAATTTGTATAAGGCTAAAATATAATAGTAATCAAAATCATCTGCACTAAACCCTGTAAGCGCTTCCCATCTAGCAATGGTTGCAACGGGCCCAGGAAAACCACTCAACCTTTCTACATGGACGCCTTTTGAGTTGCAATCATCAATTGCGATTCCCCATGCAAGATCCATACAAGGATCACCTAGAGCTGCCATTTCCCAATCCAAAACAGCTGACACTTGCCCATCGGGATCATACATAATGTTTGCACATCTACAATCACCCCAAAGAATAGAAGCTTGAGTTGGTTTTGGTTTATTGGCTTTTAGCCATTCACGGGCTTGATCTGCTACGGGATGAGCTTCATCGTCCATAGCCCATTCATGAAAGTTAAAGTAATAATTTAATTCTTGATCAAGATAGTCTTCAGCAAGTTCTGGTCTATTCAGAAATTCAAAATCATCATTCGCTATATCAACTTGGTGAATTTTAGCCATTTGCTCAACCCAACCCCACCAAATCCTTTCTCTAACCTCTTCAGAGGAATCAGCAACCCACCCTTCTTGATGAAACGGAGGATTATCAGATGGAGCATCACCACTTGCCATTTCCATGACATAAAAGGAAGTTCCAAAAACTTCATCACTAGGCTCATACCAAAGGACTTTTGGAACTTTGATGTCATGATCAGCTAGTTTTTGCATTATCAAAAATTGTTTATGAATATCATAGTCAGGAAATACAAAAAATCCTTCGGGATAGAATCGAAGCACCATACCGGTCTTAATTTTTGCATTATCTAAATTATATGAAACGTTGAAACTTAATGTTTCATTTGAAAAGCCTGTATTTTCAGGGCCTCCCAATAACTCCACATCCAGATCAGTAGCTCCATCTAATTTTGTCTCAATCCAGTTGCTAAAAATAACTTTTGTGGCATCTAAATCTCTTTCTTGTGGCTTTGGCATTGTATTGTTCTATTCATTGATTAAACATCAACCTTAATATAAATTTAAAGAATCTAAAAGAAAAACTATGGCTGATTTGTTTAAAGAAAAGTGGGATCTATTTTGTGAAAACCTTAAAGAGGTTGGATCAATTATTGAATCAGAATCCTCACTAAGTGAAACAGATCAAGCGGAGGGATACAGATACTTGCTGAGGCTGATGCGCTTATCATTAGAAATGAATCTGGAGCATTCAAACCCTTCAACGCCCTCTTTCTATAATCTCTCTCATGAAACTGCAAAAATAGGCGCGGACAATCCAGATAATATTTACTTAAATGCAAATATAGACGGAAATCAAGTCTATGAAGTTTATGGCAATATTGGAGAAGTTGAGTATTTGAGCTTTGGAATAAAAGAAAATAGATATAGTAAAGATGGAACCATGGTCTCACTCGGAGAGATTGATATCAAAGATATGATTGTGGATGATTCAGGAAATTTTATTTTGCATATTGGCGGTGTAACTAATTCCGAAAATTTTTTACCCCTTCCTAAAAATGCAAATATGTTAATTGTTCGACAAACATACAAAAATAGACTTTCTCAGACTCATGCGAAAGTTAATATCAAAACTACAAGCTCACTTGCCACTCCTGAGCTTTTAACATCCGCAAAACTGGAAACTCAACTAAATCAATCTTTGGCTTTTGTAAAGGGAACTGCATCAACATTCTTGAAATGGGTTCATGAATTTAAAAAAAATCATAGAAATAAATTGCCATTAGGCGATCAATCATTTTTTCAGGCTGCGGGTGGAGATCCAAAAATCTGTTATCTTCATGGTTATTATGAATTCGATGAAAACGAATATTTAGAAATTACAACTGATATACCTGATTGTGAATATTGGAACTTTCAATTAGAAAATTACTGGATGGAATCTCTGGACTATCGGCATTACCCAATTCATATAAATGAATCTACAGCTATTCTCAATCAAGATAAATCTATCACCATTAATATTAGTCATTTGCCTGTAAATTTAAAAAATAATCTTATAACTGAAGGTCGTAATAATGGGGCTATGCTCCTGCGATGGATTGGTGCAACCAACCACCCAATCCCCAAGGTTTTAATAAAAAAACTTGATTCAATGGAGATAAGCTAATGCTTAATTCAAAACAAATAATTGATGCAGCAAAAAATCAAACGAATTTAGAGTATTTTGGTAATCCATTATTTTTAGAGGGATTTGAATGCCTTGTTCAATCAATCAACCAAGAAGCAGATTTAAATGATATTGGAATGGAGGCACAGCAACAAAGATTAATTGGTATATTGGCTAACTTGCTAAGGATTGAAGATACTTGCATGCATCACCCTGAAATACTCAATGAAGAAATTAAATCTCCTGTCGTAATTGTTGGTCTTCCAAGAACAGGGAGCACCATGACTCACAGGTTACTTGCATCTGACCCAAGGCACACTGCCATGCTTTGGTGGGAAGGAAGATATCCAGCAATGCTTACAAATGAAGTTCGCGGTCATCCAGATGAAAGAATGGAGATGGGAAAAGCTGAGGTTGAGGCTGTCATGCAAGCCTCGCCCGAGGCTCTAACTATTCATCCTTGGGACTACAAGGGCGCCGATGAGGAAATCCTCCTCTTAGAGCATACATTTTTTAGCACTGTCCCAGAATCATTTATGAGACTTCCAACCTATTCAAAGTGGGTTGAGTCCCAAGATCACATTCATGCATACGCTCAACTTAAAATAATGCTTCAGTACCTTCAATGGCAGAATCCCGGAAGAGAAAAGAAAAGATGGGTTTTAAAATCACCCCATCATTTAGGATTCATAGATAAATTTTTGGAAATATTTCCAGATTCAAAAGTTATACAAACGCATAGAGATCCTTTGAAAACGGTTCCATCTTTTTGTTCAATGTGTGCAAATTTATTTGAACCTTTGACAAATTCATATAATAAAAATGAAATTGGTCATCATTGGGCTCACAAATTAGCAAAAGTGCTGAATCACTGTATGCAAGTTAGCAATGAAAATAAAGATAATTTCCTTGATCTTGAATTCAATAAAATGATTAAAGATCCCATTCT
This sequence comes from SAR86 cluster bacterium, assembly GCA_016779505.1. GTDB lineage: Bacteria > Pseudomonadota > Gammaproteobacteria > Magnimaribacterales > D2472 > D2472. The sequence goes on along the minus strand of JADHNM010000019.1, from coordinate 3,687 downwards.
TGAAATGAATGAGGTTTATAACTTCATTGATGAGGATTTTACAGATCAAGCAGAAAACGCAATGAAAGCATGGAAAGAAGAGAATCAGCATGAAATGGGAGCTCATCAATATTCACTTGAAGAATTTGGTTTAGAAAGTTCATTCATTGATAGCCACTTTCATGACTACATCAATCAATATATAAAATAGGAAATGAAATGTTATTAAAAGACAAAGTTGTAATTGTTTCTGGTATTGGACCAGGTTTAGGTCAAGAACTAGCTTATGGTGCTGCAAGAGAAGGTGCAAAAATTGCTATAGCTGCAAGATCCTCCGATCTATTAAATAAACTTAAAGATGAAATTGGTAAACATTCAGATGTGATAGCAATTCCTTGTGATATTACCAAACCCGAAGACTGCAAAAATTTAGTTGATGAAACAGTCAAAACATATGGAAAGCTAGATGGACTAATTAATAGTGCCTATCGAGCTGGTGACTTTAAAGAGATTGAAGATTCTGATTTTTCTGATTGGCAAGAAACCATGAACACAAATTTTTTTGGCACCATGAATTTAACTATGGCAGCTGTTAAGGAAATGACACCCAATCAACAGGGTGCGATCGTGATGATCAATAGTCTAATAACTAAAAAACCCTTACCTACTCAGGGGGGTTATGCTGCATCAAAAGGCGCCCTATCGACAGCGACTAAAATTCTTGCAAAAGAGCTCGGTCCAAAAGGAATAAGAGTTAATTCTGTCTACATGGGCTGGATGTGGGGTCCGCCTGTTGAAATGTATGTAAATTTTACTGCTGAATCTATGGGTGTTGAGCCAAAAGATGTAATTGATGGGGTTACTAAAGATATACCATTAGGCATCATTCCAGATGATAGTGACTGCGCTAATGCTGCATTATTTCTAATCTCAGATCTTGCAAAAGTTATCACTGGAGCAAATTTAGATGTAAACGGTGGAGAGTTTATGTCATAGAGGGGTATCGAATGATATTTATACGTCAAGTTAAATAAAAGTATTCATCGTTTTTTTGAAAAAAAAGAAATTCCGCATAAATATTGTTTAAAATCTACTCATGGCAATTAACAAAGACATCCATACCATTGACCTAATGCTAGGAATTCCTGAGCAAGAAGATAGATCAGATTGGTATAAATTCATGGAGCCTCTTCTGCGTGATGAAGAATCAAAGTCTATGTTTAAAATGCCTGCTCAATATATGTTCAAAGATATTCCTGAAACTGGTTCACATGATGATTTTATTCAATACACCATTGAGCAAATGGATAAATTTCATATTAATCAAGCCATGATAGGATTTCATGAGAAATCAGAGGTTAAAATTGAAGCTGCAAAAAATCACTCAGATAGATTCTTTTTTGATCTGCCTGTAAATCCCAATGTTGAAAATGAAGCTGAGAATATAAAAAGACATTACGAAACTTTTGGGATTAAAGCAGTGAGCGCTTTTCCATCTGGTATGTATCCTCAAATTGCTATTAATGATCCAAAGTGGCACCCAATTTATGAAATGTGTGTGGAACTCGATCTACCTTTTTTTTGTTGCGTGGGAGTGCCAGGCCCTAGAATACCAATGGCTCCTCAAAAGGTGGAGCTCGTTGATGAGGTTTGCTGGTATTTTCCTGAATTAAAATTTGTGATGCGTCATGGTGCAGAGCCTTGGACAGCCTTGGCTTGTAAATTAATGCTCAAATATCCTAATTTATACTATTCAACTAGCGCTTTCTCACCAAAACATTACCCCCAAGACATTATTAATTTTGCTAATACTCGTGGTATCAATAAAATTATGTATGCTGGCTATTTCCCGATGGGATTATCATTAGATAAAATATTTGCAGAAATGGATAGCGTGCCATTCAAAGATGAGGTTTGGCCAAAATTTCTTGGTGAAAATGCACAAAAACTTTTAAAACTATAGATAAAATAATGAGTAATAAAAAAAGATATCCAATGCCAATTCCTTTTGGTTGGTATGTTGTTGAGTATGCGGATGAGTTAAAGCCCGGCGATGTAAAGTCGGTTCGCTATTTTGCTCAAGATCAAGTGCTTTTTAGAACGACCAATGGAGAAGTTAGCATGTTAGACGCATACTGCCCTCACCTTGGAGCGCACCTCGGACATGGAGGCATTGTAAATGGAGAATGTATTGAATGCCCTTTTCACGCATGGAGATGGAAAGCTGATGGCAAAATAGGAGAGATACCCTACGCAAAAAATATTCCCCAAAAAGCAAAAGATACTCAGATTTTTAAATATCCAACTGTTGAAAGAAATAACTTAATTTATGCTTGGTACCATCCGCATGGTGTGCAACCGCATTATGATGTGGAAACCTATCCAGAGGTTATTGATCCTGAATGGGGAGATGAGTTCGAGAAATATGAATATGAAATTAAATGTCATATTCAGGACATGGCTGAAAATGCAGTGGATGCTGCGCACTTCATGTATGTTCATGGCGTTGTATCCTATCCAGAATTTGAAGTAAGTTATGACAAGCAAAAAAGGTTTTTCTCCCAACAAGCAAACATGGAAACACCTCGGGGGGTTGTTAAAGGAAAAATTTCAGGCGCCTCAAATGGACCCGGAGATAATTTTACAAAATTTGAAGGTATATGCGATACCCTGCTCTTAGGCTCAACTACTCCAACAGAAAATGAAGAAGTGATTACAAGATTTTCTTTTCTTCAGAAAAAAGTTGATGGAAAAGTTCCTTCAGGCGGTGTTGGTGCTGCAATAATTGCTGATATAAACAAACAAGTAAAAGAAGATATTCCTGTTTGGGAAAATAAGAAATATGCCTCTAAGCCTGTTTTATGTGATTCAGATGGGCCCATTGCTAAATTTAGAAAACATTTCTCATCTTTCTATGTAGAATATAACGAGGCAGAAGCAATTGAAGCTTTGAATATAGATCAATGATTAACCTTTTTAAAAATGAAGATCTTCATTGGAAACGTTTTCAAGGCGGTGATGATTTTGACTATCCAATAGATTATTCAGCGGCGCTTTTGAATGCAAACCAAGATGGTCATGTGGATATTCTTTACAGATGGGAACCAGATTGTTATTGCCATTTTCACAGACATACAGCCGAAGTATCATCTGTGGTTCTTGAGGGAGAGCTGCATGTTATTGATATTGATTTAGCTTCTGGAGAAGAAACCGTAACCAAAATTAGATCTGCAGGTGATTATGCGCATAAAGAGCCTGGAGATGTGCACATGGAAAAAGGTGGTTCAAACGGCGCTCTTGTTTTATTTAATCTCTATGCTCCTGATGGATTGCTAGCTGAATCTTTGGATAAAGATGGGGCTGTAATAGGCCAAGCAACTCTTGATAGATTGATCAAAAAAAATACTCTCTAAGAGTCCATCGGTTCATAGTCAAACTTACTGACGCCACAATCAGGGCAAACCCAATCGTCTGGAATATCTTCCCATTTTGTGCCAGCAGGTATTCCACCATCCGGATCGCCAAACTCTTCGTCGTAAATATGACCGCAGATCACACATTCAAATTTTTGGTAATTCATAAACTTTTTTGTAAATTTAGCTTTATTTCTGCATGCTCTTCCCTTGAAAGAGAATGCGAAAATAATAAATATGCAGCTATAGAATAACTAACAATTGGTACAAATGTATAGATATAAAAAATTGCCAT
>JADHNM010000018.1 GCA_016779505.1 SAR86 cluster bacterium | reverse complement strand
AAGATCATTAAACTAGCCCATCTAATATTTAAAGATATGGCAAATAGTAAACAATCAATTAAACGAGCTCGTCAGAATGCTGACAGATATAAGTTGAAGCACTCTCAAAGATCTCAAGCTAGAACAGCAGTAAAAGCTGTGCGTAATGCGATAGCTGAAAATAACAAAGAATCTGCAGCAGAATTGCTTAAAACTGCTCAAAAAGTATTAGATTCAACAGCTGCCAAAAAAGTGATACATAAAAATGCTGCTGCCAGAACAAAAAGCCGTTTAGTAAAAGCTGTAAAAGAACTTAGTTAATCTAGGGTTTCTGACATCTTGTTGGCAATCATACCCAACAATGTTCCAGTTCCATTCCCAGTAAAACCAGAAATCGTAACTATCCCATCATTATTAATGTCTAATAAAGAAATCTTGTTTTGGATGAGCTCAATAAGCTGATTTTGCATTTCCTCTTCGAGGGTATCTTTTTTATTGATAGCAATCCATATGCTTTTCTCTAATAAGCTAGGATCATAGGTTCTCAGCTCATTAAGAAGAATTGTAAGCTGTTCTTCAATTGATCTTTCTAAATTTTGCGGGTCCAACAGGATCAATAAATGGCCAGTTCTAGAAATGTGTTTTAGAAAGTTTAATCCTAGGCCTGCTCCTTCAGATGCCCCCTCAATTAAACCTGGAATATCGGCAATAATAAATGAGGTGTCATAAATTTGAACAGTGCCTAAATTAGGGCGAAGAGTTGTAAAAGGATAATCGCCAATCTTTGGGCGTGCTGCAGAGACGCTATTTAAAAAAGTAGATTTGCCTGCATTCGGGAATCCAACCAAGCCAACATCTGCAAGGGAACGTAACTCAAGCCTAATAGAAAGTTCATCTCCAGGCCAGCCCGCTGTATGGCGCCTAGGGGCCTGATTAGTACTGGATTTAAATCTAAAGTTTCCAGCCCCTCCATCACCACCCTTAGCAACAAGATAGTCGATTCCTTCGTCACAACAGTCATAAATAAGTTTATTGGAAATAGAATCAAAAATTACAGTACCTTTTGGAACCATTACAACAAGATCCTCAGCGTCTTGTCCTGTTTTTTTATTGCCTGCTCCAGACTGGCCATTTTTGGCAATCAAGTATTTTTGATTGCGAAAATTAACTAAGGTATTAAGATTAGGATCAACACGAAAAATGACATCTCCACCCTTGCCGCCATCACCACCATCTGGACCGCCTCGAGGAATAAATTTTTCTCTTCTAAAGCTTGTACATCCTGCACCACCGTTTCCAGCCCTTGCTTCTAACAGAGCTTCATCGATGAAGTTCATAATTTACTGGGAAATGACGTTGACTGTCTTCTTTTGCTTTATACCTTTATAAGTGAATTGCACTTGACCGGCTGAAGTAGCGAATAGAGTGTGATCTTTGCCCATGCCAACATTTTCACCAGGATGAGTATTAGTACCACGTTGACGTATTATAATTTCACCTGGCTTAACAGTTTGGCCGCCAAAACGTTTCACACCAAGTCTTTTGGAGTTAGAATCTCTACCGTTTTTACTGGAACCACCTGCTTTCTTATGTGCCATTTCTATTTACCAACGTTGATTTCTTTAATTTTAATTTGTGTATATCTCTGCCTATGTCCAATTTTCCTCATACTGTGCTTTCTTCTGCGAAACCTAAGAATTGAGACCTTTTCACCTTTTACTTCTTCAACTACCTCTGCAACCACTTTTGCATTTTCTATATAAGGCTGTCCAATCTGAACGTCATCACCATCAACATAAAGCATTACAGTTTCAAAAGCATGATCAGCCCCTGATTCTTCTTGCATAAGGTCAACTTCTAGGACTTGTCCTAGCTCGACTTTATGTTGTTTTCCACCTGCTTCTATTACTGCATACATAGTTATCTCTAAAGGTGGCAAAATATACGCTTTCTGAAGGAAATTATCAATACTTATGTATAATTTTAGGCTTCTAATTATTTAAGATGTACCTACTTACAAAAACTACCAAAACTGAACTCAATAAAGTGCAAGCCACTATTGCAAAAGAGCTTGCCAGCGAAAAAATAATTCAGGAAATTTATGAATATATTTTTAATGCACAGGGAAAAAAAACAAGAGCATTATTATGCTTGCTTGCTTCTAAATCATCAGATATTAAGCCTAATAATAGAATTGCTTTAGCAAGCATTATTGAGCTTTTGCATACAGCAACATTAGTTCATGATGATGTGGTAGATGAGTCAGAGCGAAGACGAGGCACAAAGTCTGTTAATCAAGTCTGGACAAACTCATACAGCGTCTTAATGGGAGATTTTATTTATTCAAAAGCCTTTATCTTGATGGTAAAACTAGGCATCCCATCTATCTTAGATGAATTGGCAAAAGCCACCAATGATATTGCCAGGGGTGAAATTATTCAATTAGAACTCTTCGAAAAAAAACAACTTCTTAAGCTTGATGACTTGCTAAAAGTTAGTTATCTAAAAACAGGTAGGCTTTTTGAAGCATCAGCAAAAACTGGAGCAATGCTTGCGTGCAAATCCAAAGAAGAAATCAAAATATTTGGACTAATTGGCAAAGCTTTGGGAACTGCTTTTCAGATTAAAGATGATATTTTGGATTATGAGGCATATGGAACTAATATAGGAAAACCCGCTTTCAAAGATTTCAGGGAGGGAAAAATTACATTTCCGCTATATTTTGCTTTGCAAAATGCTAATAAAAAAAATAAAAGGTTTCTTTTGAATAATTTGGGCCAATCTAAATTATTAAAAAAAGATCAAAATATAATCTATCAAATAATACAAGACGATAAAACGCAAAAAGAAATAAATGCCTTATTGGATAAATATATAAAAGAATCTCTCAAACATTTGGATAAATTAAAGAATCACCCCTGCTATAATGAGATGCTAGACTTAGTAAACATCTCGCATTTAAGGAAAATATGATATTCACACCTGCATCAAGATATACAAAAGAAGACTTAGTTGCTTGTGGAAACGGAGATCTATTTGGGCCAAACAATGGTCGTCTACCATCAGATGAGATGCTAATGTTTGATTCGATTGACCAAATTGATAAGGTTTCAGGAAAATACTCCAAAGGAAAAATTATTGCTCATCTAAATATAGAGGAAACTTTGTGGTTTTTTAAAGTTCATTTTAAATCAGATCCAGTAATGCCAGGATGTCTGGGATTAGATGCCATGTGGCAATTGTTAGGCTTCTACCTTTGCTGGCTTGAATTACCTGGATATGGAAGAGCGCTAGGTTCAGATAAGGTAAAATTTTTTGGTCAAGTGACTCCTAATGCAAAAATCGTTAGGTATGAAATTGACATAAAACGAGTCGTTAACAGAGGAGCAGTTGTTGGATTTGCTGATGGGAATATGTTTGTTGATGATCGTCATGTCTATTCAGCAGATGGTTTGAGGGTTGGACTATTTAAGGATACCAGCGAATTCTAATGAAGAATGTAGTTGTAACCGGCATGGGGATAGTCTCATGCATAGGCTCAGATATTCAAGAGGTTTTAGGGAGTCTTAAGAAAGGAAAATCCGGCATAACAAAAAACTTAATATATGAGGAGATGGGTTTTAGAAGCCATATTTCTGGGGCCATAAATCTAAATTTATCTGAATTGATTGATAGAAAGACTCTTCGATTCATGAGTGAGGCCTCTGGATTTGGATACATCGCTGCTCAAGAGGCGCTGCTCAATGCATCGTTAAACCTTGAGGAAATGAATACTTCAAGAATTGGAATAGTGGCTGGCTCAGGAGGAGCCTCTTCAGCCGCTCAAATAGAAGCGTCTGATGTTGCAAGAAAGCGTGGGCCTAAAAGAATAGGACCTTATGCGGTTACAAAAACAATGGGGAGCACCGTTTCTGCCATTTTAGGGACTACTCTTAAGCTTAAAGGAGTGAATTACTCTATATCATCTGCATGCTCAACCAGCGCCCATTGCATTGGTCATGCAGCAGAACTTATTCAGTTAGGCAAACAAGATATTATTATTGCTGGTGGCGCCGAACAAGATCACTGGACCTCGTCCTCCATGTTTGATGCAATGGGAGCCCTATCGTCGCAATACAATAGTACACCTGAAAAAGCCTCTAGACCTTTTGACATTGATAGAGATGGTTTTGTAATTGCTGGTGGCGCCGGAATGCTTATCTTAGAAGAAGAAGAACATGCAATTAAAAGGAATGCTCCTATAATTGCAAGATTAAAAGGTTATTGCGCAAACTCAGATGGATATGACATGGTGTCTCCTTCAGGCGAAGGGGCAACAAGATGCATGAATGAGGCAATGGAGGTTTACGGATCTGATGTTGATTATATCAATGCGCATGGCACAAGCACTCCAGTTGGAGATATTGCTGAATTAGGCGCAATAAAAAAAGTATTTGGAGCAAATGCTCCTATAATTGGATCTACTAAATCTATGACAGGCCACTCACTAGGAGCAACTGGTGCTCAAGAAGCAATTTATTCTCTTCTAATGATGAAGCATGATTTTATTGCTCCATCAATCAATATAGATACCTTGGTTGAAGAAGCGGAAGGGCTGAAAATTTCTCAGTCAATGGTAGAGCAAAAAATAAATGCTGTAATGAGTAATTCATTTGGCTTTGGTGGAACCAATGCAAGCCTTATTTTTAGCAAATAAATTAAGCCAATCGAGATCCATTAGCGGCTCCTTTTTGGGGAACAGCTAAAATAATACTTCCATCAGGTTGGGTGAAGCCGGTTACAAGACACTCTGACATAAATGGTCCTATCTGTTTTTTAGGAAAATTAATTACTGCTGTAATCTGCATGCCTATTAAAGACTGAGGGCTATAATGATGTGTGATTTGTGCCGATGATTTTTTAATGCCTATCTCTTTTCCAAAATCTATTGTCATTTTAATTGCTGGCTTAATGGCCTCTTTAAACTCCTCGGCAGATAAAATAGTTCCAACACGGATATCCACCCTCTCAAATTCTTTCCAAGCCAAGTCATTCATTGTGATTCCTTATTGTGTAATATTTTTTTTATGAAAGTAGTTTCTTCAATGCTGTATGGTGATCCATCTCGACGGAAAATATCATGAAACCACTGATCTGGTTCGATTAAGCTATCACCCTCCTTCACTAAATTACCTTTATCTCTCTCTTCATTTAAATACAAAATTGTTTCCCAGTTGAAATTCGTTTGACTGCGTCCAGCAACCAAACCCCAGTTATAACAAGCAATGTTATATTTTTTAAAAATTGGGAGGCAGAATTCAAAAGTAGTCCCATATTCTCTTGCCATATATTCAGTGCACATTAAAGGCCTGCCAGTTTTTCTCAATTTTTTTATAGTCGGTTCAAGCTTTTCAGCCTCATACGTATGAAAAGTAATAATGTCAGATTTGCTCTGATTTAAGGAAATGATTGAGTTGCCGATTGATCCATCTAAGCAAGAAGTCAGAGGTTGGGAAGGTCTGATCTCATGAGCCCAATTCCAAACATAATCAAGCAATGTATATGATTTCTCTCCTATACCAAACTGCCCGGGTTCATTGTATAAATCCCACATTAAGATTCTTTCATCCTCTTTGTATAACTCAAGAAGCTCTTGAGTGTATGTTTGCAATCTTTTTAAATGCTTTTGTGCATTTAATTCAAAGATCTCTGTAACAATTTGATGCCCAGGACTTTGCTTCCATCCAGAATTATGAATTCCTCTCACTGGAAGTGGCTGAGGGCCAAGCTGAGGGAATGGATAATGACAATCATCAAATAAAACAATAATGGGCTTCATTTTAAAGCTCTGACAACAATCTAAAAAATCATTAAACCTTATTAAAAATTGATCTTTCTCTTGCCACAAAAGATCATGCAAATAAACTCTAAGGGTATTAAAACCAAGATCCTTTGCCCAAGAAATCTCTTTCGCAATCTCATCAAGCTTAAAGGTGCCCTCTTGGAACATTTCGATTTGATTAATGCAAGAGCTTGGAAGATAGTTACACCCGACTAGCCAGCCTTGTTTGTTATACCAGCTAAAAGCTTGATCTGAATTCCAAACACTCACATTCAGTCTCTTTCGTCCCACCAAGGAAAAAAGTCAGGCATATCTGAGGAGATAAGATTTTTAAACTTTGCTGGACGCTTCTCAAGAAAAGAGTTTACGCCCTCTTTTGCATCATCTGATGCTCCTCTTGAATCAATAGCCTTGCTTTCAATAACATGGGCATCGTATGGATCAGTTTGACCGAAAGACCTCCAAAGCATCTGTCTAGTGATTGCTATGGAGATTGGTGCAGATTTCTCTACGAGGGCCTGAGCAATATTTATAGCATCATCGATCAGATTTTCTGGTTTGTGAATACTTGAAATTAATGAGATATCTAAAGCTTCCTGGCATTCTATGATTCTGCCAGAAAAGGTTAAATCCAAAGCTTTGGAAATTCCAACAATTTTTGGAAGAAACCAGCTGCTGCATGCATCAGGCACAATCCCTCTATTATTAAATACAAATCCAAACCTAGCATTTTCAGATGCAATGCGGATATCTCCGGGAAGCTGCATAGATGCTCCAATCCCGACTGCGGGACCATTGCAAGCAAATATAATTGGCTTTAAAAATTTATACATTCTCAAAGTAAGAATACCGCCAGAATCTCTTCTGAAATCATTCTCTTTTACTGCAAAATTATCAAAAGATGGATTAAATGTATCTTTACCACTGCTTAAATCAGCGCCTGCACAAAAGGCTCTTCCTGATCCTGAAATAATAACTGCTTTTAAATTGTCATCTACCTCTATTAAGTCTAGAGCGCTAATGAGCTCTTCCATCATTAGGAATGTAAAAGCGTTTAATTTTTCTGGCCTATTTAACAAAATAACAGCAAGATTTTCATGCTGTTCTAGTGTAATTGTTTTGAAAGTCACTAAAATCTAGAAAGGTATATCTTCCTCTGAGATTTGAGATTCTTGAGATGGAGCTGACTGAGTAGCAGGTTGAGATTGATCATATGCACCCCCATCACCCGTTGATTGCCTACCACCAAGCATATTCATCTCGTTACCAAGTATTTCAGTCGTGTATCTATCATTTCCCTCTTTATCTTGCCACTTTCTTGTTTGCAATTTGCCCTCAATATAAAGTTGGGAGCCTTTATCAAGATATTGTTCGGCAATTTCTGCCAATTTTCCAAAAAAGACCACTCTATGCCATTCCGTTTTTTCTCTTTGCTCTCCAGAATCTTTATCCTTCCAAGACTCAGATGTTGCAATGGAAAGTGTAGCGACCGCTGTATTTGTCTGGGTATAACGCATTTCAGGTTTTTGTCCTAAATTACCCACCAAAATTACTTTATTTACTCCTCTAGCCATAATTACCTCTTATAATTACTTAAGTTTAACTCGAAACAAATCAGCTGGATAAAAATTCTTAAAAAAAATGGATAAAATTTCTATAAAAGGAGCACGGACGCATAATCTTAAAAATATTTCTCTAGAAATTCCTCGAGGAAAATTAATAGTTATAACTGGATTATCAGGTTCTGGCAAATCATCACTAGCTTTCGACACAATCTATGCTGAAGGTCAGAGACGTTATGTGGAATCTCTATCTTCATATGCAAGACAATTTTTATCTATGATGGAAAAACCAGATGTTGATCAAATTGATGGCCTCTCTCCCGCGATATCTATTGAGCAAAAATCCACTTCACATAACCCAAGATCAACCGTGGGAACTGTTACAGAAATATATGATTATCTCAGATTGTTGTATGCAAGAATTGGGATCCCAATTTGCCCAGATCATAACGAAGAACTTTCTGCCAAAACCGTCAGTGAGATATGTGATGAGATATATGCACTTGGGTATGATAAAAAAATCATGGTGATGGCTCCTGTAATAAGAGGTAAAAAGGGAGAGCATCTTGGAATTTATGAAGACCTGAAAGCTCAGGGCTTTGTCAGAGTGAAGATAAATGGCGTGGTCTACCCGTTAGATGAATTTCCATCGTTAAATAAAAACCAAAAGCATGATATATCAGCTATCGTAGATAGATTGAAATTACAGAAAGATGATGACAACCGCTCTAGGCTATCTGAATCAATTGATACTGCTCTCAGTCTATCTGGGGGTCTGATTCAAATAGAGGTGCTTGATGATGAATCAGAAGCACTACTTTTTTCTTCAAATTTTTCTTGTTCTCAGTGCGGCTATTCTGTAACAGAGTTGGAGCCAAGGATGTTTTCTTTTAATAATCCTTTTGGAGCCTGTGAAAAATGCGACGGTTTAGGGGTTATTCAATATTTTGATCAAAAAAAATTAATCTCAGATGATTCTGCAACAATTAATGAAGGGGCTATTAAAGGATGGAATAGGAGGAATAGATTCTATTTCCATCAATTAAAATGTTTAGCTAAGCACTATGATTTTAATTTAGATACTCCATGGGAATCCTACTCTGAAGAAATCCAAAATATTTTATTATGGGGATCAAAGGATAAAATTAACTTCTCTAAAAGTTTTAGTAGTGGCAGCAAAATAGTCCGACAACACCGTTTTGAAGGTATTATTCCTAATACTGAAAGAAGATTTAAAGAGACAGATTCAGAATTTATTAGAAATGAATTGGCAAAAATGCTTTCAGATAGCCACTGTAATTCTTGTGAAGGATCTAGGCTGAAAAAAGAATCAAGAAATATTTTTATTAATACAACTCCGATTCAAAATATTACTAATCAAAAAATTTCGGATGCATTATCCTTTTTTCAAAACATTGAACTTGATGGAGCCAAAGCAACGATTGCTGAAAAGATTTTAAAAGAAATTAAAGAGCGTCTTTCATTTCTTGAGGATGTTGGGCTTAATTATCTAACGTTGGATAGAAGTGCTGGATCACTGTCTGGAGGAGAAGCTCAAAGAATAAGACTGGCTAGCCAAATTGGGTCTGGCCTGGTTGGCGTAACTTATGTTCTCGATGAACCTTCAATAGGCCTTCATCAAAGAGATAATGAAAAGCTAATTAAAACCCTATACCATCTTAAAAGTCTTGGAAATACAGTAATAGTAGTTGAGCATGATGAGGAGGCAATTAGATGTGCAGATCATATTATTGACATTGGTCCGGGGGCTGGCAAACATGGTGGGAAAATCTGCGCCCAAGGGAAGTTAGCCGACATCTTACAAAGCAAGGAATCAATGACTGCAGCTTACCTCTCTGGTAGAAGAAAGATTGATTTTCCCAAGAGCACCAAGAAGCCTGATAAATTTATTGAAATTATTGAAGCTTATGAAAATAATTTGCAACATGTAACTGTGAAGATCCCTGTGGGTGTTTTTACTTGCATCACCGGTGTCTCCGGGTCTGGTAAATCTTCGCTCATCAATCAAACTTTGATGCCTATGAGCAGCTTTTTGCTAAATAAAGCAAATCTAAATAAAGAAATTAAATGCAAACAAATAAAAGGTTTAGAGCATCTAGATAAAGTCATAGGAATAGATCAGTCGCCTATTGGTCGGACACCAAGATCTAATCCAGCAACCTATACAGGCCTCTTTTCACATATCAGAGATTTATTTTCACAGTCTGATGAAGCAAGAACAAGGGGTTATAAACCAGGTCGATTTAGCTTTAATGTAAAGGGAGGAAGATGCGAGGCATGCCAGGGAGATGGAATGATAAAAGTGGAGATGCATTTTCTAGCAGATATTTATGTGAAATGTGATATTTGTGATGGCAAAAGATACAACGAACAAACGCTTGAAGTTAAGTTTAAGAAAAAAAATATTGCTGAAGTTTTAAGCATGACTGTTGAGGAAGCTCTAGAGTTTTTTGAAGCAATTCCGGCAATTAAAAATAAACTGCAGACTTTGGCAGATGTAGGTCTTACCTATATAACACTTGGGCAGTCTGCTACTACCTTATCTGGAGGAGAGGCCCAAAGAATTAAGCTTGCTAAAGAGCTTTCCAAAAGAAGCACCGGTAAAACATTGTTTATATTAGATGAGCCGACAACAGGTCTGCACTTTTATGATATTGAATTGCTACTGGGTGTCTTAAAAAGGCTGTCTGATCAAGGCAATACTGTGGTGGTAATTGAACACAATCTAGATGTAATCAAATCAAGTGACTGGATAATAGACCTTGGTCCAGAGGGAGGGAGTGATGGAGGTCTAATAATTGCTGAAGGACCACCAAACAAAGTTGCTCAGTCTAAAAAGTCTTATACAGGGAAATACCTAAAAGAAGTTCTAAAAAGCTAAGCGGCTGAACCCTCTTTAAGCTCCGGTTCAACTATTTCTGAAGAGCCATCTAACTCTCTATCTACCCACTCAACGTATGCCATGTCAGCTTTATCACCTGGTCTAAAGCCAGCTTTGATAATTCTTAGATAGCCACCAGGCCTGTCTTTTGATTTAACTGCAATTTCAGTAAAAAGTTTATTAACAACCGAATCATGTCTCAGCTTATTAAACGCTCTTCTTCGATTTGCTACAGAATCACCCTTAGCCATAGTGATTAAAGGCTCAATAAAAGACCTTAACTCCTTAGCTTTTGGAACTGTTGTTTTGATTAGCTCTCTTTCAATGAATGCGATAGCAAGATTCTTCATCAAGGCTTTTCTGTGCGATGAATTTCTATTTAATTTTCTACCTGATTTTCTATGTCTCATTTTAATTAACCCATTGGAGGCCAGTTCTCTAGTGTCGAACCAAGAGAAAAGCCTTTGGATGCTAGAACATCCTTAATTTCGTTTAAAGATTTTTTACCTAAATTAGGAGTTTTTAATAAATCAAACTCTGTCCTTTGAAGCAGGTCACCGATTAAGAAAATGCTTTCAGCTTTCAAACAATTTGTTGATCGAACTGTGAGTTCTAGCTCTTCAATTGATCGCATTAAGAATGGATCAAAGTCGTTCTGATCTTTCTTGGCCTCTTGTTCTGCTATGGCGTCAAGATCAACAAATGCAGCTAATTGCTGTTGCATAATGGTTGCAGCATGCTCTATTGCTTTCTTTGGATCCAGCGTTCCATCAGTTTCTAATTCAACTATTAACTTATCCAAGTCAGTTCTTTTTTCGAACCTTGCATTTTCAACTGTATAAGCAACTCTTCGAACTGGGCTAAAAGAAGCATCCACCTTTAAAGCTCCAACAGCAGTCTCGTCCTCTCCTCTTGAGTCTGCGGGTTCATAGCCCCTTCCAGTTTTCACAGTTGCAGTTAGAGACAGGCTCACTTTATCAACTAATGATGCAACATGATGCTCTACATCAGGCAATTCAACATTCCCTGGAACTTCAAAAGAGTTAGATGTAACTTCGCATGGGCCAGAGACATCTAGCTTAATAACAGCACTGGTTCCTTCAATTAAGCTGATTGGCATATCTTTAAGATTTAATAATATATCAATAACATCCTCTCTTACGCCTTCAATTGTTGAGTATTCATGAGAAATACCATCAATGGTGACATCAGTTATTGCAGCTCCCGGCATAGAAGATAAAAGAATTCTTCTTAATGCATTTCCTAAGGTATGGCCAAAGCCTCTTTCCAATGGTTCTAACGTGATTTTAGATGTATTGTTATCTATGTCATCAACTTGAATGTCAGTTGGGACTAAAAGATCTATTACTGATGTTTCCATAATTTCCTTCCGTTTTTTAAGTATTATTTTGAATAAAGCTCAACAATGAGATTTTCATTAATTTCAGCACTTAAATCTGTTCTATCAGGCACAGATTTGAATACACCCTTGAGAGTTTTAGAATCTACTTCAAGCCACTCACATGCTTCTCTTTGACTAGCAAGATCTAATGCGCTCTTAATTCTTAATTGCGCTTTAGATTTTTCTCTTACCTCTAATTCATCACCTGGTTGAACTTGATATGATGGAATGTTAACTGTTGCTCCATTTAGATGAAAAGCTTTGTGTGATACCAACTGTCTCGCTTCAGCCCTGGTTGAAGCAAATCCCATACGATAAACAACATTATCTAATCTTTGCTCCAGGTAGCTCAGAAGATTTTCACCAGTATTACCCTTTGATGATGATGCTTTTTTGTAATAATTTCTAAATTGTTTTTCAAGCACACCGTACATTCTTCTAACTTTTTGTTTTTCACGAAGCTGCACACCATAATCAGATAGCCTGCCTCTTCTTAAACCATGTACACCTGGAGCAGTCTCCATGTTACATTTTGATTCGATTGATCTTGCGCCACTCTTTAGATAAAGATCTGTGCCTTCTCTTCTAGATAATCTTAGTGTTGGACCTGTATATCTTGCCATTTGATTCCCCTATACCCTACGTTTTTTTGAAGGACGGCAGCCATTGTGAGGCAATGGTGTTACATCCGTAATGCTTTTAATTTTTAGACCGCATGAGTTCAAGGACCTGATTGCAGATTCTCTTCCACCTCCTGGACCTCTAACCTTTACATCTAAATTAATCATTCCAAACTCTTTTGCTGCATTTCCTGCTTTTTCAGCCGCTATCTGAGCAGCAAATGGTGTGCTTTTTCTTGAGCCACGAAAACCAGATCCACCTGAAGTAGCCCAGCAAACAGCGTTCCCTTGCTTATCAGTAATTGTAATAATCGTATTATTAAAGGAAGCATGTATATGAGCGATGCCATCAGAAATAACCTTTTTAACTTTTTTGCCAGTTGCCATCGATTAAGCCCTCATTGGTTTTTTAGGGCCCTTTCGAGTCCTTGCATTGGTTTTAGTTCTTTGACCATTAACAGGAAGTTTTCTCCTGTGTCTGATACCTCTGTAGCATCCAAGATCCATAAGTCTTTTTATATTTGTGCTGACTGATCTTCGAAGATCGCCTTCGACTGTGAATTCTGCAACAGCAGTTCTAATAGTTTCTACCTGCTCCTCAGAAAGGTCTGAAACCTTTTTAGAATAGTCCAGCTTAACGCTAGTACAGATATCTTGAGCAGTTTTTTTGCCTATTCCATATATATGGGTTAGAGCAATCTCAAGATGCTTATTTTCCGGTATGTTTACGCCTGCGATTCTTGCCATGTTCTATTACCCTTGCTTTTGTTTATGTTTGGGATCTGTCTTGCATATCACGTACAAAACTCCTTTTCGTCTAACTGTTTTACAATTTCTACAGATTTTTTTTACTGATGCTCTAACTTTCATATTTATCTATTATAGTTTTTTAAATTAGCTTTCTTTAACAACGATGAGTACTGGCTGGACATCATATGCGATTGAACTTGAGACATAAAATCCATAAGTACAACTACGATAATTAGCACAGATGTTCCTCCTAAGTAAAAAGAAACCCCTGCAAAGTTGATTAAAGCCAATGGAAGTAGACATATTAAAGTTAAATATATGCTGCCGAATACTGTTAGCCTTGCTAAAACACTATCAACGTAGGCTGCTGTCTGCTCACCAGGTCTAATTCCAGGAACAAATGCCCCTGATTTTTTTAAATTATCTGTTACCTCTTTTGTATCAAAAGTTAAGGCTAGCCATATAAAACAAAATGAAATTATAAGTGCTGAGAATGTCAGAATATACAAAGGTTGTCCTGGGTTTAATGCAAGCGAAATTGTTTGTAAAAAACCAAAAGATTCAGCTTGGCCAAACCAAGTGGAGAGTGAGGCCGGGAATAACAAGAAGGTGCTTGCAAAAATAGCTGGAATCACCCCTGCCATATTAACTTTAAAAGGCAAATGACTGGCTTGAGCCTGCATCAGTTTTCTGCCTTGCTGTCTTTGTGCATAGTTAACAGTGATCCGTCTTTGTCCTCTTTCGATGAACACAACAATTGCTATAACTAGCATGGCTAAAACACCTATACCCAAAAGCAATAAAATGTTTAGATCGCCTTGACGAGCCTGTTCTAAAGCTTGGCCAATAGCGCCAGGAATTCCAGTCAAAATACTAGTGGCAATGATGATAGAAATTCCATTACCTATTCCTCGCTCTGAAATTTGCTCTCCAAGCCACATTAAAAAAATTGTTCCTGCAACTACACTAAATACCGCAGAGATAAAAAAAGAAGTTCCTGGTTCATAAGCCAGACCGCTTGCTCCTAATGTTACCGCTAGAGCTGAAGCTTGGACAAATGCCAGTATAACGGTTCCATATCTTGTATATTGCGTAATTTGATTTCGTCCAGCTTGACCATCTTTTTTTAGTTCTTGTAAGTATGGGATTGAATTTGAGAATAACTGCATGATAATTGCAGCAGAAATGTATGGAACAACGTTAAGAGCGAATATACTCATTCTTTCTAAAGCACCGCCAGAGAATAAATTAAACATCTCAAGAATAGTTCCTTGGTTTTGATCAAATAAAGCTGCAAGTCTAGCTGGATCTATTCCAGGAATAGGTATATGAGTACCAAGGCGATAGACAATTATAGCCATGAAGACAAATCTTAGTCTTCTCCATAGGTCGCTCATTCCTTTATTTTGATCAGCCATATAAATTACTCAGGAGACTCCTCTGCATTTTTAGGAGTTTTTGTATCAGTCTTCTTAGAAGTTTTAACAAATTTCTCTTTAACTGGTTTTGCTTCAACAGATACAACTTTTCCACCAGCTTTTTCAATTGATTCCTTGGCGCCTTTGGTCACCAAAATCCCAGTTACAGTCATAGGTTGGGTGACCTCGCAAATACCAAAGATTTTTACCTTTTTGGTTGCTTTAGAGATAACTCTGTGAGCTTTTAAGATCTCTAAATTAACTTCAGGCATAGAGGCTATATTTTTTAGATTAACTTCTTTAGAATCTCTATTCACCCTGGATGAAAAACCAAATTTGGGAATCCTTTGCTGTAATGGCATCTGCCCGCCCTCAAAACCTCTTGCAATTGAGCCCCCGGATCTAGATTTCTGACCTTTGTGACCCCTGCCAGCTGTTTTGCCAGTTCCCGAACCAATACCTCGCCCAACACGCTTTCTATTTTTAGTAGTGCCTGTGCTGGTCAGGGTATTTAATCCTAAAGAATTGTTTGTTTCTGAATTTTCCATTGTTAGCTCTCTTTGACTTCCAGCATGTCTCTAATTTTATTGATCATGCCTCGATTGCTTGGTGTGTCCTCAACAGTCACAGTCTGCTGTAACTTTCTAAAACCAAGCCCTTTAACACATTTCTTATGATTGGGCAGTCTACCAATGCTGCTTTTAATAAGTTTGATATCTATTGTTTTATTGCTCATGATATTTCTGCTGTCTTTTTGCCTCTTCTTAAAGCAACTTCTTCTGGAGATTCCATTGAACGCAATGCGTTGATAGTTGCCCTTACAACATTAACTGGATTTGTTGATCCATAGCATTTGGCAAGAACATTTTGAACGCCAACGAGTTCCAACACAGCTCTCATTGCTCCACCAGCAATGATTCCTGTTCCCTCTGCAGCTGGCTGCATATATACTTTTGCTGCACCATGCTTTGCTTTAACTGGATACCAAAGAGTTGATGCGTTTAAGCTAACATCCACCATGTTTCTTCTGGCATTCTCCATAGCTTTCTGAATTGCAATTGGAACCTCTTTCGCCTTACCTCTTCCAAATCCCACTTTTCCCTTGCCATCACCGACAACACATAAAGCAGTAAACCCAAAGATGCGACCACCTTTTACAACTTTCGCAACTCTGTTTACCTGAACAAGCTTCTCTTCAAGGGCATCTTGTTGCTGCAAAGTATTATTTTGTTGACTCATTTTTTAAAACTCCAATCCAGCTTCGCGAGCTGATTCTGCAATGGCTTTTATGCGGCCATGATATTTGTAACCTGATCGATCAAACACAACTTTTTTAATACCAGCTTCAATTGCTCTTTCTGCTATCTTTTGACCAATAGCTTTTGCTGAACTTAAATTATTTGAAGTCATCTTCTCTGCTTTTTCATTTGTTGAGGCTGAGGCCAAAACAGTAGAACCTGTAGAATCAAATATTTGGGCATACAGATTTTGAGAAGACTTAAAAACAGATAATCTAGGCTTATCTTGCTGAGATATTCTAATCCTAGTTTTTGCTGCACGTCTTATTCTAGAGTCTGATTTAGAATTCATTGGTTATGCTCCTGCTGCTTTTTTAGCTTCTTTTCTTCTAATATTTTCGTCAGCGTATTTCACGCCCTTACCTTTGTATGGCTCAGGAGGTCTAAATGCTCTAATTTCTGCAGCGACTTGACCTAAGATTTGCTTATCATGACTTTTCAGAACAACTTCTGTTTGAGATGGTGTTTCCACCTCAACTTGCTCAGGAAGGTCATAATGGACAGGGTGAGAAAAGCCCAGAGTTAGTTCTAATTTCTTACCACTAGCTTTAGCCCTATACCCAACTCCAACTAATAATAATGTTTTTTGAAACCCTTCAGAGACTCCTATAACCATATTATTAATTAAAGATCTTGAAGTTCCTGCAAGTGCAGTTGATTCAGAGGAAGATTCATCGTATGAAATTGTTACAACATCATCAGCATGAATTGCAGATACTGACTCGGGCAATGTGAATTCAGATTTACCTTTAGAGCCTGAGACAGAAACTATTTTTTCACTAATATTGATCTCAACGCCTGATGGAATTGGTACTGGATTTTTAGCAATTCTAGACATAATTAAAAGACCTCACAAATGACTTCGCCGCCAATATTTTGCGACCTAGCATCTTTGTCGCTCATTAATCCTTTGTTGGTAGAAAGAACATACATACCTAGACCATTTTTAACTTCGGGAAGATCTGATGACGCAGAATATCTTCTCAGGCTAGGCTTTGAAATTCTCTTAATTTCTCTTATTGCTGGAGCTTCATTAATATATTTAAGAGAAATGCTTAAAGAATCCTTGCCGTCTAATGAAATTTTTTCACAAGCAGCTAAATAGCCTTCCTTCACTAGCAAAGATACAAGTTCGTGTTTGAATTTAGAAAAAGGTGCATTCACTACCTTTTTGCCTCGCATGAGTCCGTTTCTAATTCTTGTTAAACAATCTGATGTAGGGTCTTGAAAACTCATAATATTACCAACTTGATTTAACTAATCCAGGGATGTCGCCGCGCATTGCAGCTTCACGTAATTTAATTCTGCTGAGTCCAAATTTTCTATAGACAGCATGTGGTCTACCTGTCAAAGAGCACCTTCTGGTAACTCTGGATGGGCTAGCATTTCGAGGTAGCTTTTGTAATTTTTCAAAAGCTGCCATTTTTTCTTCATAAGAATTTTCGGGATTCAAAAATGCTTCTTTTAATGCAGCTCTTTTAACCGCATAACGTTCAACCGTTTTTTGCCTTTTGACATCTCGCGCTACTACTGATTTTCTTGTCATTTACTTTTTACCTATTTTTTAAATGGGAAATTTAATACTTCTAGCAATGCTTTAGCATCTTCCTTGTTAGAGGCGGATGTATTAATGCATATGTCCATGCCTCGAATTTTATCGATGTTGTCATAGTTAATTTCAGGAAAAATTATTTGTTCTTTAATGCCCATACTATAGTTACCTTGGCCATCAAAGGATTTAGGGTTTAAACCACGAAAATCTCTTTCCCTTGGAATTGCAACATTCACCAAGCGCTCTATAAAGTCATACATTCTGTCGCCTCTCAATGTAACCTTGCACCCAACTGGCCAACCTTCACGTAATTTAAAACTTGCAACTGATTTTTTAGCTTTTGTAATTACAGCCTTTTGACCAGCTATTGACTCTAAGTCGTTGACTGCAGATTCTAAATGTTTTTTATC
>JADHNM010000017.1 GCA_016779505.1 SAR86 cluster bacterium | reverse complement strand
GCATGCTCTCAAATCTAAACCGGCCGAGCCTTCTGTAGAATATTCTGGCAATGGAATAGAGTCACCAATAAGCGGATTAAGGATTTTAACTTTTAAATCAATCATGTTTGAGTTCCTTGGGGATAATTAATGATTCGAGATTCAATATACCAGCATCTATATCCTTCCAATGATTAAAATTAGTAATTTTTGCAAAAGCACAGGTTGGAAATTTAACAATGGATTCATTCGTTAGTGACTCTGTAAGAGCATGCAGGCCGGGATTATGTCCTATGACCAGTAAATTGTTTATCTCATCATTTTGCTCTTTAATTAACTGGGAGAGACTTGATGCTGATGCATGATAAAGGGACTCTTTTAAAGTGGTTGTTGGAATGGAATCAAGAGAGCTCAACACTAGATCAAGAGTTGATTGTGTTCTTTCGCTTGGACTGGATATAACAAGATCAAATGAAATGCTTTGTTTTTGTATGTATTTAGACAATAGAATTGCATTCGATATTCCTCTTTTAGATAAAGGACGGTCAAAATCTCCAAGTGCTGCATTTTCCCAACTAGATTTAGCATGCCTAAGTAAAAATAAATTTTTCATTCTTGTTAATTCTATCTTGCTAAGACTCTCTATGTCCTATAAAATCGCGTTTCTATGAGTAAAGTATGCCAAGTAACAGGGAAGATGCCACAAAGCGGTAATCACGTTTCCCATGCGAATAACCGAGTGAAAAGGAAGTTCTTTCCTAACCTCCATACACATAAATTTTGGGTCGAGTCAGAAAACAGATTCGTAACTCTGAAGCTATCTACTAAAGGTATGCGCATCATAGATAAAAAAGGCATTGATGAGGTTCTCAAAGACATGAGATCTCGCGGCGAAAAAGTCTAATTAATAAACTACTGCTTCTGAAAAATCTCTAGGCCCGCCTAGCGTTTCTCTATCGCTCTTAGGAGTGCAGCCATCTATATCTTCAACCCCGTAATGGCTTCCAACCTCTGCAGCCAATATTGTTTTACCTGACAAGTCCATAAGTTTTGTATCATCATATAGCTGGTTTATCACCAAACCGGCATATTCTTGACTGGCAGCACCCTTCAAAAACTCTGCATATTGCTCTCCATGCATTTCACTGACCTTCTGAGTTTTCTCATCTTTTACTATTCCTGACCAGAGAGATAATGAACAAATTTCATGGGGCTTAAGATCATAGGCCATGTCGAATGCCATTTTATCTATGCCAGCTTTTTGTGCACCATATATGGGCCCGTGCATATAGCACATGGCTCCATGAGAAGAAATTTGAACTATGAGCTTGCCCTTGCTTTCAATCATCAATGGAGTCAATGCATGTGATAACAAGTAATTAGACTTAAGTCCAACATCCATCACAGACCAGAGATCAACAGATTTTTCCCAATAGGGTTTAGGCTGGACAAGATCATCATGAATCTGGCAGGCTGAGTGAACGAGAATATCTAGCTGACCGAACTCTTTTTTAATATAGCCAGATAATTTTAAAATTTCTTTATGATTGTTGAGATCAATTGGATAGGCGGTGCCATTAGCACCCTTTTCATTAATCTTTTCAACCGTTTCATCAAGACTGCTTTGAATCTCAAAGCCAAATTGTTGGACGGTTGATCCTTTCTTTTGGCTTCTGGCGGCACAAATAATAATATCTCCCTTTCGCGCCATTCCTTCAGCAATACCCTTACCTACTCCCCTGCTAGCTCCTGTTACTAAAATTACTCTTTTATTTTGATTGGTCATATTGTTCTCCTGTTAAAATTGTAATAGATGATCTACCTAGCCTCCAAATCACCAAGAAGAACTGAGCTTTTGCAGCAAGTTGGTGTCGAACATAAAATCATCGATATCGAGGTTGACGAAAATATTAACAGTTCTAATTCTCCTCAAGAAAATGTTAGAGCATTATCAGTATTGAAATGTCAGGAAGGTGTTCGCAAGGTCATTATTGAGGATATGCGTTCTTTTCCAGTGCTTGCAGCTGATACTATTGTCGTTTTAGGAGATAAGATTTTTGGGAAGCCAGAATCAGAATCTGATGCTATAGCCATGCTTCTAAAACTCTCTGACAAGACTCATATAGTTATAACTGCGGTGACTGTTGGGATCATAAATAAAGAGCAAGCTAAATTTCATACTATCAGCGTTTCATCAAATGTTGAGTTTGCAAAGTTAACTGAGAATGATTGTAAAGAATATTGCAAAACCAATGAGCCCTTCGATAAAGCAGGCAGCTATGGGATTCAAGGCTACGGATCTGCTTTTATCAAAAAAATAAATGGTAGTTACTCCAATATTGTTGGTTTGCCCATATATGAGGTGGTTGAACTTTTAAAAGAATTGGAAATTTCTTATTGGAATAAAAAATAGTCTTTTTAAATTTTTTGAATGCCGGATGCATGCAAAATAAAATTTTTCTTTAAAAAACTAAGCTTATCCACCATCTTTAATCCAGAATTACGACCTAATCTGATATAGGGATTGTCCTGTTGAAACAGATTAAAAAGAAAATCAACTCCTTTTATCATCGATGTATTTAAAGTTTTCCTTCTAAGCTCATATTTCTTTAAAAAAGCTAATTGTCCAATTTCTTTATCTGAGCTTATAGCTCGCTCAATTTCTTCAGCAAGAATAATAGCGTCCGAAATTCCTAAATTAATGCCCTGACCAGCTAAAGGATGAATGGAATGCGCAGCATCAGCTATTATACAAACGCCATGATCACAGTATTCATCAAGATGATGGGCTGAAAGTGGGAATGAGAGTAATTCGCTTGTTGGTTGTATTTTACAAGACAGCTTCTTTTCAAATTTTTGTAAGTGAGTAGGAAGATTATCTAATGTTAAATCAGGAGCAAGCTCTTTTGGCATGGACCAAACCACTGAAAATTGATTCACTTTAGTGCCATTCTTGTATGGCATTAATGCAAAAATTTCTTTTTC
The DNA here is from genome assembly GCA_016779505.1 of SAR86 cluster bacterium. GTDB lineage: Bacteria > Pseudomonadota > Gammaproteobacteria > Magnimaribacterales > D2472 > D2472. Next base: position 14,844 of record JADHNM010000017.1, on the reverse strand, counting down.
ATAAAAAACTTGGATCGCCTCATCAGTATTCAGTTCTGGAATTTCAACTAAGAATGTTTTAGCTATCTGCTCATAATCCTTTGCAAAATTTTCTGATGCAATAGACTTTGCTAAATTAGAGTACCTTCCTTCTGCAACAACCAAAAGGTCGGCTTCTAGAACTGAGTCATTGCTTAGGTTGGCTTGTATGCCTGATTCCATTGCTTGGAAAGAAATTATTTCATCTCCCACAGATGTTGAACTTTCAACTTTTTTAATTAAGGTCTCTCTTAATTCAGTGAAACTAAATACTTTTGCTAAATAATCGATATCTGCCTCATCGCTTTGAAAGGATAGTTTTCCAGAGCCAGAACCATCAAAAACCTTCATTTTTTGTATTAGCGATGACTCTGTTTTAATTCCTAGCTGATCTAGTCTTTCGCAAGCGCTGAAATTTAAAGTTAAAGACCTGATATGGTCATTTTTAGAGGGAGCAAAAGAATTTCTTTCAATGATCTGAAAAGATATATTTCTAGATGCTAGTTCAAGGCCTAAGAAGGATCCTACAATCCCGCCCCCAGAAATCAATACAGATTGAGTCATAAAAACGTTAAGCCATCAATGCTTCAATCTCTTTGGGGTTTGAGGGAACAAAGGCGGTTAGATTTTCATTTCCATCGGCAGTCACTAAAATGTCATCTTCAATCCTAATGCCTATTCCCTTCCATTTATCTTCGACATCAGAAGACGATGAAATATAAATGCCAGGCTCAACCGTTGTAACCATACCAGGCTTAAACTTCATATATTCGCCATCCTCCATATAATCACCCGCATCATGAACATCGATACCTAACCAGTGTCCTATTTTATGCATGTAAAAATCCTTAAAGGCGCCAGCTGCATGAAGCTCTTCCATAGAACCTTGTAATATTCCAAGATCAATTAAACCCTGAGTAATTACCTTTTCAGAAATTATTTGCGCATCCATTACGTTATTATTTGTAGATATTGCTTCAATGCTTTTGAGTTGAGCTTCTAAGACGACTTCATAAATAGCAAGTTGAGGGGCAGTAAATTTACCATTGATTGGATAAGTTCTAGTAATATCAGATGCATACAATTCAAATTCACAGCCCGCATCAACTAGAAGTAACTCCCCATCTTGAAGAGCTTTTGAGTTTTCTACATAGTGAAGAACACAAGCATTTTCACCACCAGCAACGATTGGTGTATAGGCAGAAAAACGCCCTCCTCGTTTCGAGAATTCGTACTGATAAAATGCCTCCATTTCTTGTTCTGTCATGCCTGGCTTTACAAATTTCATCGCCTCAACATGAGCTTCAGCAGAAATTTGACAAGCCTTCTTCATTATTTTAATTTCATCTTCATCCTTGATAAGTCTTTGATTGCCAACTTTAGATGATGCATCAGCAATATCGATGGCTGAACTGTGCCTATCTTTTGATTTTGCAGATTTAATCCATTCAATAATATCTGCATCTAATCTCTGGCTCTTTCCTACAGGATAAAAAACCTGATTGCGGCCAGCTAATAAGTCGGGCAATCTCTGATCAATTTCAGTATTGTTAAATGCAAGATCAAAACCATGGTCTTTCATGGCTCCTTCAGGCCCAGCTCTGTAGCCATCCCAGATTTCTTTTAACTGGTCTTTTTCAGGGACAAAAGCTATGGATTGAACATCATTGTTTTCATTGATCAAAAGAACCAATGTTGACTCAGCTTCATTAAAGCCGCTGAGATACCAGAAATTGCTATCTTGTCTAAAGGCATGAGATGAATCTGCATTTCTGTATTGAGTGGATGCGCCTGCAATGACTACAGCAGAGTTCTTCGGTAGCATTGAACCTAATTTATTTCTTCGTTCTGTGTATCTATCATTCATGTGCTAATTCTACTCTTTTCTTTTTCAAACTTCCCTATTTACATACTTAGACTTAAACTTAGTATATTCGTATGAGTGAAAGTTCAAAAAATTCTATCAATATTTTAATTCGAAAGGTTGAAATGCTTTTAAAAAGATTTAATGAGCAAAAAGGCATCATTGATGCTTACATTAAAAAAGAAAGAGAGTGGAAGCAACATAAACTAACTCAAGCAAACGAAATCAAAAAGCTTGAAAAATTAAATAATAAGTTAATTAAAGTTATTAAAGCGCATGAGCAATAAAGAAATCTTAGATCTAATGATTATGGGCAAAAAAATATCAATTGCCTGTCCGCCAAAAGACAAGGATGGTCTAATAAAAGCAGCTGAAATATTAAATGAGCAAATAGAATCTATTCCTGATAAATCTAATGCTCTGATTCTTACAAGTTTAGATTTAGCATTTAAAAGTCAGCTTCCCCAAGAAGGGAATGCAATCTCACAGACTGATGAAAAAAGTATTGGGGATCTAGTGGAGGAAATTGAAAAGTCTCTTAATTAGCCAATGCCATTATCAAAAATAAAAAATAATCGTTTGTAATTTTTGATATCAACTAATCTATAATATTGGTAACTGGTTCATTCGCCAACTTATCGAGATTCTTTGAACCGATAATGTATTTAAAGGTGATTTTCCACTGCTGCTGTTGTGCATTACCATTGAGGGAAGCCTGATGCAGTAAGAGCTTCACCACCTGAGCTTTCGGTTCAGGTAACGATGAGTAGCGGTGAATTGGTTACTAGTTAGCACAAATGTGAAAACAAAATATAGACAATCTATTCTCAAAACCAGGAATGCATTAGACTTATCCGAGGTTAAAAGTCTTTCTCAAACAATATTAAAAAGTGCTTACTCTGTATTGGCATTAGAGAACATTGAAACATTGGGCAGTTACTTTGCTGCAAAGAATGAGGTAGATCTTGAGAATCTAAATCTCCACAGATCCCACAAAAATCTATTAACAACCTTTCCTAAGATTGAGCCTGATCATGCAATGAGTATGATTGCGCCTAAAAATTTAAAACGGCTCAGTACAAATAAATATGGCATTTTTGAGCCATCAGATGGAGACAAAATAAATCCAATTGATCATGAGATTATTATCATTCCAACAGTTGGTGTAGATAAAAACGGCTATAGGCTTGGATATGGTGGAGGTTACTATGATAGGTTTTTGGAGCCTGTTTTACAAAATATTAATAGGCCCATGCTAATTGGTCTAATTTACGATTTTCAATTTATCGATGACTCAATTAATGAAGTTCATGATATTAAATTAGATCTAGTATTTTCTGAACAACAATATAAACAATTTTCCTAAAAAGAAAATTCCTTTTTAGATTTCTAATTTAGCAGCAAAGTTAAAAATATCTTCTGCGAGAATCTCAGGATTTTCTAATGCTGCAAAATGGCCGCCTGGATATTGATTCCATTGGACAATATTATAAATTTTTTCAGCCCAAACTCTTGGCGGTCTGGCAATCTCATTTTCAAAGATGGCTCCAGCCATTGGCTGTGATACTGGATTAAAGGTAAACCCTAATGGGCCATTTTCATAATAAAATCTTGCCGAAGATGTAATGGATTCTGTATACCAGTATAGGGATACAATGGCCAAGATCTCATCCAGGGAGACAACAAGTTTATCTCTATCTTCTCTTGTCCATCCATGAAATTTTTCAATAATCCATGCTGCCAAGCCAACAGGAGAATCATTTAAACCATAGCCGATGGTTTGAGGTTTGGTGCTTTGAATCGCAAAATATCCAGAGCCTGTTGCTTGATATTTCTCTATATTTTTCATTCCTTCAACTTCTTCAGGCGAGACTCCCTCAAGAGGGTCTTGCCCATCGGGTGGAAAAGCTATAACCAAATTTAAGTGAATCGCTAAACAGTTTTCTGGAAAAAGTTCTGCTATCCACTTAGTTATCATTGAGCCCCAATCTCCTCCTTGAGCAATGTATTTTTTATAGCCCAAGCCAAGCATTAGTTCATTTTCAAGCTTTGCTACCTCTTGAGCATTCATTCCTAGCTCAGTCGGTTTGTCTGAAAATCCATATCCTGGAATAGCTGGGCAAACTACATCAAAATCTATCCCCTCCCTGCCATCCATCAATAAAGGCATGATCTTAAGAAATTCTTGAACACTCCCAGGCCATCCATGTGTTAGCAATAATGGGATTGCATTTTTTGAACCAGATTTTTTATGCAAATAATGAAGCTCAAGTCCTGATTTGGTTTTATATTTAAAGCTACCTGCCTCATTTAATTTTGCTTCATGTGTTCTCCAATCAAAATTATTCCTCCATGTTGTCATGGCTTCTTGAATATAAGACTTCTTTGCACCTAGGCTCCATCGAGCATCATTAATTTCATCAGGCCAACGAGTTAAATCAATTTTTTGGTTTAATAGTTCAATTTTTTCATCGGGAATAAAAATTTCAAATTCTTTAATCATTATCTTAAGAACTCCCTATAAGCTGTATTATCTGTTTCCTCAACAAAACTATAGTCCAAAGATTTGAGATGTTTTTCTAAGGCATCCTTAGATTTACTTTTATCTTCTATGCCTATCAAAACATTGGCAAATGCTGCTCCAAGGTTTCTATAATGAAACAAAGAAATGTTCCACTTAGAGCCCAAGTCTTTTAAAAATCCCATCAAGGCGCCTGGTCTTACTGGAAATTGACATCTATATAATCTTTCAGTATCTCGCTCAGAAATAATACTCTTATGCCCTCCAACCATATGACGCAGATGATCATTGGAAATTTGATTCTTTGTTAAATCAGTAAATTGAAACCTACTCTTTGAAAGCTTGGCTTTAATTTTTTTAAATGCGTCCTCACTCTCAGTTTTAATTCCCACAAGAACATGTGCGTCTATTTTGCTAGCAAATCTATAGTTGAACTCTGTGATCTGAGATCTGCCAAAAACTTTGCAGAGCTTTAAAAAACTCCCTGGCTTTTCCGGTATTTTAATACTCAAGAGTTTTTCTCTATTTTCTCCAACCTCAGATCTCTCAACAATGTAACTAAGTCTTTCAAAATTTACATTTGCCCCACTACTTATGGCAAGTAAGCGTTTATTTGAAATTTTTGATGCATATTTTTTTAAGCCTGCCAGGGCTAGAGCGCCAGCTGGTTCAGAAAGAACTCTTGTATCCTCAAAAATATCTTTTACTGCGGCACATAATTCATCAATACTTACAGTGATAACTCCATCAACACACTCTCTTATAACATCGAAGTTATGTTTGCCAATTCGCTCAACAGCTACTCCATCTGCAAACAGTCCCACCTCTCGCAGCCTAACTCTTTTATCTGCTTTAATTGCTTCTGCCAAGCAAGCTGAATCTTCAACCTCAACACCGTAAACCTTGGTCTTGTTTTGCGTTTGAGCCGCCCATGCGCTTATGCCGGCCAAGAGACCCCCTCCTCCAACTGGAACAAAAATAACATCCAAATCATTATCTTCATCTAAGATTTCTTTTCCAACAGTTCCCTGTCCCGCTATGGTCAGTGGATCATCAAATGCTTCAATAAATTCAAGTTTTTGCTCCTTTGCCATTTGCATTGCTTTTTTTGATGCTTGATCAAAATTATCCCCATGCAATAGAACTTTAGAACCAAACCTTTTAACAGACTTAACTTTTATTTCAGGCGTCGTTAGGGGCATCACTATGAAGCAGGGAACCCTTAATTTCTTACAGGCATTTGCAACGCCCTGCGCATGATTGCCTGCTGATGCAGTCAAAACCCCCCTCTTTTGTTGTTGCAAGCTTAAATTAGCAATCTTGTTGTAAGCACCTCTAATTTTAAAAGAAAAGATAGGTTGCATGTCTTCGCGCTTTAAATAAACATCATTCTTCAGCTTGCTCGATAGATTTCCAGCAAAGGTTATAGGTGTTTTTTCAGCAACGTCATATACTTTAGAGTTGGCAATCAAATCTAAATATTTTTTAGAAAATTTATATGAGCCTGATTTTTTTATTTTAAGTCGCATAATAATTTAAGTATTATACCCATAATGAGCAATTCAAAATTAAATGCATCAATTGAAGCCATAGAATATATAAAATCAAAAATTGATATAAATTCAATTATTGGAGTTGGCACAGGATCAACGGTAAATTATTTTATTGAAGAGCTTGCAAAAATTAAGCATACATTTAAAGGTGCAGTATCTAGCTCTGATGCTTCAACTCAATTATTAGAAAAGCTTGGGGTTGAGGTATTTGAATTAAATGATGTAAATGAAATTCTTGTTTACGTAGATGGGGCTGACGAGGTGGATGCTGATCATCATCTCATAAAGGGTGGTGGCGGAGCTCATACTAGAGAAAAAATCGTTGCATCAGCATCAAATGAATTTGTATGCATAGTTGATAATTCAAAACTTGTGCATATTTTGGGTAATTTTCCACTTCCAGTCGAGGTATTAATTAAAAGCAGAAGTTATGTTGCTCGAGAAATTGTAAAGATTGGAGGAACCCCTGAGCTAAGAAAAGATTTTTTAACAGATCAAGGTAACCAAATTTTAGATGTTAAAGATTTAAAAATTGAAAATCCATCTCTACTAGAGCAGAGAATTAATCTAATACCAGGAGTCCTGGATAATGGGATATTTGCCAATTGCAAGCCACAAAAGGTAATCGTAGGCAAAGACTAAAGAGCTGACTGTATAGCTGAAACTAACTTTTCAGATTCTGGTGTTACCCTAGATTTGTAATGATCTACAACCTCACCATTTCGATCAATTAAATACTTAGCAAAATTCCACCTAGGCTCTTTTCCTGATGCAGCGATAAGTTTTTTGTAAAAAGGATGTGCATTTTCGCCAGTCACTTTGGCTGTAGCAAACATTGGGAAATCAACCCCATATTCAGTACTACAAAATTCTGCAACCTTGGCCTCTTCAGAAAACTCTTGCTTAAAATCTCTTGAAGGGATTCCTATAACCATGAAACCTTCATCTTTATATTTGGTGTAAATTCTTTGCAAGGCTGCGTATTGAGGAGTATAGCCACATCTGCTTGCAACATTTACAACCAGAACAACATTGCCTGAATATTCACATAGATTCTTCTCATCATCTGAATCAAGTACTCTAAGAGTACTATTTAAGATATCTGAACAAGCAAATGTTGTGACTGAGAAAATTAATAACGCAAGGACAAAAAGATTTTTCATCCTTTGGATATTACACTAATGGAGAAATAGCGTAAACAGAGGATATAAATATTGAAACTAACGCAACTAACTCAAATTGATCAACTAACTTTCTTTTCATAAAAAACCTTTAAAGTGGTGAAGGGCTTGCGCCCTCCACAATTCCAGAGAATTATCAGCAAATCATAGGGGGAGAGAAGTGCTGATATGAAATATTATACATACTTATATATGTATATCAATAAAAATGATAAATAAATATTAATTATTTTAATATATAAATATTATTTATTTTATAGGAAAGTTAGCCAAAAAAAACATTATTCAGCCTAAAGCTGTAAAAAAATATATAATTTCGAATTAAAATTTTAATCCAGAAATAATTATGACAAATGAATTGAAAGGTAAAGTAAATTACAGTGTAAACGGAAATATTGCTATTTTAGAAGTAGATAATCCGCCAGTTAATCCCCTTAGCAGCGGCGTTAGAGCAGGCCTATCTGAATATATTGCCAAAGCTAATAACGATGAATCAATTGAGGGAATTATTCTTACTGGAGCAGGTAGATCTTTTATTGCTGGAGCCGATATTTCGGAATTTGGACAAAAACCTGATGGTCCAGATCTCCATACAGCATTAAAAGAAATTGAATTTAGTAAAAAACCTGTCTTGGCAGCTATAAATGGTACTGCTTTGGGCGGAGGCCTTGAAACAGCCCTTGTTTGTAACTACAGAATGGGCACAAATAAAGCTATCGTTGGTCTTCCAGAGGTAAATTTAGGATTATTGCCTGGCGCAGGAGGCACTCAAAGGCTTCCAAGGCTAATTGGCCCTTCTCAAGCGTTAAAAATGATGATTGCTGGCACACCAATGTCAGCAAAAAAGGCTCTGCAACAAGGCGTTATTGACGCAATTTCTGAAAATTCCCTTATTGATGACGCTATAGCATTTCTACATGAAAAAATCGGATTGAATTTAATTGAACACCCAAAGGTAAGAGATAAAAATGAGAAGGTGCTTGAGGCTAGAGGCGATGATAATGTTCTTTCTGAGGCCAAAGCTTTAGCAGCAAAAACTCGAAGAGGACAATTTGCACCGGGTCAAATTATAGCTTGTGTGGAAGCTGCAATTAATGAGGATGATTTTGATGTTGGAATGAAAAAAGAATCTGAGTATTTTTTAGAATGTTTGGTAAATCCTCAACGCGAAGCAATGATTCATATTTTCTTTGGTGAGCGTGCTGCATCAAAAATTTCTGATATACCCAAAGAAACTCCCCTTCTCCCAATTAACTCTGCTGGCATTGTTGGATCAGGAACCATGGGTGGGGGTATCGCAATGAACTTTGCAAATGCAGGGATCCCTGTCTTGGTGCTTGATCAAGATGAAAAAAATCTAGAAAGAGGTATGGGAGTAATTGAAAAAAATTATCAAATGATGGTGGACCGTGGAAGGATGACTCAAGAACAAAAAGATATGGTTTTGGGTTTAATTACCCCAACTCTTTCATACGAAGATTTATCTGATGTTGATATTGCAGTAGAAGCTGTCTATGAAAATCTAGAACTTAAACAAGAAATTTTTAAGAGTCTTGATGCGGTCACTAAGGATCATGCAATCCTTGCATCTAATACCTCTGGACTAGATATAGATGCAATAGCATCATCAACCAAAAGACCTGGAAAGGTAGTAGGTACTCACTTTTTTAGTCCAGCAAATGTTATGAGATTGCTTGAAGTTGTTAGAGGGAAAGATTCTTCAGATGAGACTATGGCTACAGTAATGTCAATTGGAAAACGTATGGGTAAGGCAGCCGTTGTGTCATTGAATGCTCCTGGATTTATAGGAAATAGAATGCTGGCTGGGTATACATATCAAGCTAATATGCTGCTTCTTGAGGGAGCTTTACCAAATCAGGTAGATAGTGCTCTTGAATCATTTGGCATGAGCATGGGACCATTTAGAATGATGGATTTGGTTGGCTTAGATCTCGGGTGGAGAGCCAGAAAATTAGCAAATATTGAAACTCCTCTAGCAAATAAAATCTCAGATGCGCTGTGTGAGCAAGATAGATTTGGCCAAAAAACCTCTAAGGGCTTCTATAATTATTCTGAAGGCTCTAGAGCTCCAAACCCTGCTCCAGAAAATGAAGCTATATACAAAGAAATATCTAGTCAAAATAATATTGAACGAAGAGAGATTTCAGATCAAGAAATCATAGATAGATGTATTTTAGCCCTTGTTAACGAGGGTGCAAGAATTTTAGAAGAGGGCGTGGCTCAACGGTCTGGGGATATGGATATAGTGTATATAAATGGCTATGGATTCCCAATATGGAGAGGTGGGCCTATGTTCTATGCAAATCAACTAGGTTTATCAGAAGTAATTAATAAAATGAGTGCTTTTTCTAAATTAGATGAAAATTTCTGGAAACCTGCACCATTATTACAGAAGCTAGCAGATAACTCAGGGGCCTTTGGTGAGGCGCCTGCTCCTGAGGAAAGAGCTCAGCTATTAAGCTTTAATAAAGCTAATATGGGTGGTGTATAAGCTTAAAAAGCCTATAAATAGATATTTACTGCAGTTTTTGGTGGAATTATCTTAAAAAGCTCTAAAACATCATGATTTAGCATTCTTATGCATCCATGAGATGCTTTTTTGCCTATTAAACCTTCCTCGTGGGTGCCATGAATATATATAAATCTGTTGAAAGAATCAACGTTGCCGCCCTTGTTAAAGCCTTCTGTTAAGCCCGTAAGCCACATAATCCGAGTTGTAATGTAGTCATTGGGTGAATCAATTGGCTCGTGAATGATCTCAACTTCCTGAGGAATATGTTCACGACTAACAAAAAATTCATATTTAGAAACATTTGTTCCTATTTTGGTTTTAACTTCGTGGCTACCAAGGGGAGTTTTTAATGAATTCTCTATCTGGCCTTCCCCATATGCAGAACTGGATATAGGATAGCTTCTGATAATTATGCCTTCTTCTAGCAAATACAGTCTTTGCTCTGAGATACTTACATTTATTGCATAATCTGCAAATATTGGAATAGATAATATATGAACTAAGATTAAGGTCAGGATTTTCATCTTCTCAATCTTAATACAAGAAGGTACATCAATACAATAAGAGATAATAGTGGGGAAAAGAGGTATCCATATAAATAAAAAAAACTAGATTGAGAGGACTTATAAATAGTACCATTCAAAGAACCACTTACACCTTTTTCTAATTTATGAACAATTGTTCCTTTATTATCAACTATTGTTGATATTCCATCTGAGGTTCCTCTTGCAATCCATTTATTAGACTCTAATGCCCTCGCTCTAACAATCTGAAGATGTTGATATGGTCCATATGAACTCCCAAACCAGGTATCATTACTAATATTAACTATAAAGTCGGAATCCCTTACCTCTTTTAGATAGCTTAAGGGAAATGCAATATCAAAACAGATCATTCCTAAAATTTTAAAGTTTCTAAATTCCAGCAGCTCCTGATTTGAATGCCCCATACTCAAAGATGACATAGGCATATCAAAAAATTCTATTAATCCCCTTAAAAGACTTTCAAAAGGTACATATTCACCAAAAGGTACAAGATGTCTCTTAAAATAAGCTTGGTCAGTGCCAAAAATAGTCATTGCGTTATACAGTCTATTATTTTTATATTCCCAAGCTCCAGATAAAACATTTGGTCCCTCTTCTAGCTTCTTGATTAAATCTTCCATTCTCGGATTTGAGTTTAAATATGGCAGGGGTGATTCTGGCCAAATTATCAGATCAGCAGCCAGGTTCTTACTTGTTAAATTTACCAGTGTCTCTTCAATTGATTGATAGGATCCAGACTCATATTTCTTAAAAGGGTCCAGTGAGGGTTGAATAATTGAAAGGTTTAAACTTTCTTGATGAGTTTCATGCTGATTGTTTTGATATGGCATCAAAATTAATAGGCACAAAAATCCTAAAAATAAAAAATTCTTTTTCTTGCTAGAGAAACTTAGGGCAAGCAATGAAGCAAAAAAATAAATAATATAGGAAGCTCCATAAACACCATAATTTGGAATCACTCCTTGGCCAAAAGTATCCAAGAATACCAGTCCTGGTAACAGCCATGGGAAACCGCCTAATAATAAAAATCTAGATAGCTCTAACAACATCAAACAACTTGCAAAGATAAGGCTTTTTATCAAAATATGATGATTGAGTTTAGCTAACCTTATGGCTGCAAAAGGGGCAATAAATACTACTGACAATAAGACTCCCATTAATAATATAATAGAGACAGATATTATAATATTAGTGTTTCCATAATAGTAAATACTTACTATTAACCAACCGGTTCCACTGATCCAATACCCCAAACCCCAAGAAAAAGCTCGCTTTAATGCATCACTAAAATTGTTTGAATTAACAGTTGAGTAAATCAAAGCTGCTAAAGTAAATGGGATGATTAACTTAAGATCAAATGGACTAAAAGCCAGAGTGGAAAGCGCGCCAATAAATCCTAAAAATATATATTGAATGAAAGGGACTTTATGTAGTTGTTTTAATAGTGATGCCAATTTTTTTTATTTTTCTTTTATCGGCAGCTGTAACTGCTAGGATCATATCGTCCAACTCAATTTTATCGCCAACTTTAGGAAGGAATCCTAATTTATTAATAAATAATCCAGCTAAAGTTTCTGCATCCATGCCATTAAAATTTTTGTTAAATTTATTTTCAAATTCTGTTAGTTCAAGCGTTGCATCAGCTATATATTCATATTCACTCACTTGAATTAGATCTTCATCATCTGTGTCATGTTCATCCTCAATCTCACCCACTAATTCTTCTAAAATATCTTCAATTGTTACCAATCCAGATATAGTTCCATATTCATCAATAACTATAGCCATATGTGATCGATCTTTTTTGAATTCTTCAAGCAAAGAGTCTGCTTTCTTTGATTCAGGTACAACTTTAATATCTCTTATCAAATTATTGAGGTCAAAGTCTTCTAAATCTTTATTGATAATCTGCAATAGATCTTTGGCAAGCAAAATACCTTGAACTTCATTTTTAGCCGGCCCAAGAACAGGGTATCTAGAATGACCAGAGTCTATTATTCTGGCAATCATCCCCATGGGATCTTCATCTGGCGCCAGTATTACCATTTCAACCCTTGGTACCATAATTTCTTTTACAGTTGTGTCTCCCAATCTTATTGCGCGTTCAGCAATAAACTGAGCCTCTTTATCAATCAGTCTTGCACTAAGGGCATCTTCAAGCAATACAGATACATCATCCAAGCTTGATGGCTTAATTGTAAAAAAACGTTTTATTTTATTTAAGAAACTCGACGGAGGTTGGTCTTTTTCAGTGTCTTGATTCGTCATAATATGTAGGGGTTAGCTATTTTAAAAAACTCTAGGTATTTAATCTCTTGTGCTTCCATTATATTGGCATCCTGATCTTCTTTGTGATCAAAACCTAGTAAATGCAGTATTCCATGAGCTAATAGATGCATCATATGATCGTCTAGGTCTCGATTCAAGTTCTTTGACTCACTTTGTACATAAGGAATGCTTATTGCTATATCTCCAAGTTCTCCTGAAATTTTCTGAATCTCTCCATCTGCAGGAAAAGACAAAACATTGGTATCTATTCTTTTTTCTCTAAATTCCTCATTTAGCTTCATCATTTCCTTGCTCGAAATAAGCTTTAGATTTACTTTTAATGTATTTTTATTTTGATCAAATAAAATATGTTTAGTTAATAGCTCAAGTTTTGACTCTAACTCAGAAGCAAGTTCATTGAAATCATGACTTAAGATATTTAGGCTCAATTTTTTATTGATCAAATTTGTCATATGCATCAACAATCTTTCTTACCAAGGGATGTCTAACAACATCTTTGGAACTAAAGATTGTAAAGCCAAGATCTTCTAGCCCATCAAGCACTTTTAAGGCATGAGAAAGTCCTGACTCAATATTTTTAGGCAGATCAACTTGGGTCATATCTCCATTGATAACAGCATAAGACCCAAAACCCATTCTTGTTAAAAACATTTTCATCTGATCAACAGTAGTGTTTTGACTCTCATCCATAATTATAAAAGCATTATTCAACGTCCTTCCTCTGAGGTATGCAAGAGGGGCAACTTCAAGAATTTCTTTTTCTAGCAAACGAATAACCTGTTCGAAACCTAACATTTCATATAATGCGTCATATAGTGGTCGAAGATAAGGATCAACCTTTTGAGATAAATCACCAGGAAGAAATCCAAGCTTCTCACCAGCCTCAACTGCTGGGCGAATAAGAATAATTTTTTTTACTTGTTCCTGAACAAGCATTTCTACTGCCTTTGCTACAGCTAGATAAGTTTTTCCAGTTCCAGCTGGGCCCACTCCAAAATTAATTTCAAAATTTTTCATATTAAGCAAATAATCATTTTGATTTTTGCCTCTTGGCTTAATTGTTCTTTTGGGCGTTTTAATAATGCATTCGTTCCCATTTGATGAAATAGGGGCCGGATTAATGTCATCATTTTGATTTATTGCCATTTGGATTGTTTCCCTAGAAAGCTCAATGCCTTGAGTTGTTGTTGCATATAAGTCTTGAATTGCATTAGAGGCTTTTTTAATATTCTCTTCTTTGCCAGAAATACTTACCTTATTTCCGTTTTGAAAAATTTTGACTCCAAAGCCCTTTTCGAGAATCTTAAGATTACCATTTAATTCTCCAACAAAAGATTTCAAGTTTTTAGTATTTGCTGGTTCAAGCATTAACTGCGTGAGAGTTTGATTGATTTCTGCCATTAAGCTTTAAGAAGCTCCTTCAGAATTTATAATCTTGCCTGTCAATGAACGCTGATATGCCTTGGTAATCTCAATATCTACTAATTTACCTAGAATATTGATATTTTGGAAGTCAAAATTCACAACTCTGTTGCACTCAGTTCTTGCTTGCAATTGGTTAATATCCTTTTTTGATAGTCCTGTAACCAAACATCTCTGGATGGTATTCACTAGATCGTTGCTATAATAGAGTTGAAGTTCATCAATACGTTTCTGCAGAATATATAGCCGCTCTTTTTTTACTTCTAGTGGGACTATATCCTCAAGTTGAGATGCCGGGGTTCCAGGTCTTGCTGAATAGATGAAACTGAAAGATGCATCAAACTTCACCTCTTCAATCAGATCCATTGTCTGCTGAAAATCAGCATCAGTTTCATTTGGAAACCCCACAATGAAATCAGATGAAATCTTAATGTTTGGTCTAACCTTAAGCAACTTATTGATTATTTTTATGTATTCTTCCCTGGAATAGTTTCGTTTCATTTTTATAAGAATATCATTTGAGCCTGACTGAACTGGAAGATGTAAGTGACTAACCAATTGAGGGACATGCCCATATGCATCTATTAAATCATCGGTCATCTCTAGTGGGTGAGAGGTTGTGTATCTAATCCTTTCAACGCCATCAATGCTCCCACACACCTCAATTAAATCTGACAAACCAAGAACTCTTCCTTTCAATGTGTATTTGTATGCGTTAACGTTCTGCCCTACAAAGACAATTTCTGAGACTCCTTGCTCTACTAATCTAGCGACTTCATCAAATATTTGTTCAGGCTTTCTGCTGATTTCATCTCCTCTGGTGTATGGAACAACGCAAAAGGAACAATATTTTGAGCAGCCTTCCATAATAGATACAAAACTAGATGCGCCAGTTGCATCTGGCTCCGGCAATGAATC
>JADHNM010000016.1 GCA_016779505.1 SAR86 cluster bacterium | reverse complement strand
TCAATGTAACCTTGCACCCAACTGGCCAACCTTCACGTAATTTAAAACTTGCAACTGATTTTTTAGCTTTTGTAATTACAGCCTTTTGACCAGCTATTGACTCTAAGTCGTTGACTGCAGATTCTAAATGTTTTTTATCGGTTAAAGCTTCGCCAACACCCATATTGATTACTACCTTAGTAAGCTTTGGAACGGCCATCACATTATCAATTCCTAATTTCTCTTGTAATTGAGGAAGCAATTCTTTGTTGAAAGTTTCTTTTAAATTCATGATTTAATTTCTTTTTTATCTGATGAGTAAACTCTTACTTTGCTGTCGCCGTCTATTTGAAATGAAATTCTATCAGCCTTTTTTTGTTTAGGATTCCAAATTGCGACGTTGGATAGATTAATTGGAGCCTCTTTTTCAACTATACCGCCTGTTTCCCCAAGTTGAGGATTGGGCTTAGTATGTTTTTTCTTCAAATTGATGCCTGTAATAACTGCTTTGTTATTAAATTTAGAAATTTTTTGGACAGTTCCTTTTTTACCTAAATCCTTTCCAGCAATGACAATAACCTCATCACCAGTTCTCAATTTCGTTACTGTTTCAATATTTTTCTTCATTACAAAACTTCCGGGGCTAACGATAAAATTTTCATGTGCTTCCCATCTCTGAGCTCTCTAGTAACTGGTCCAAAAACCCTTGTGCCGATTGGGGCTTTATTACCCCCAATTAATACTGCTGCATTTTCATCAAATTTAATTAAAGAGCCATCTCTTCTTCGAACGCCCTTTTTTGTTCTAACCACTAACGCATCAACAACTTGACCCTTTTTAACTTTACCTGTTGGGATGGCCTCTCTGATCGCTACCTTAATAACATCACCTATATTGGCGTAACGTCTCTTCGAACCTCCAAGAACCTTGATGCACATTACACTTCTAGCTCCACTGTTATCAGCTATGTTTAAAATTGATTGCATTTGAATCATGATTGGCTCTCCTGAATCTCTGGCTCGGATAAAACAGCTTCACCTTCAGAGAGTAGCTTCCAAGTTTTAGACTTTGAATAAGGTCTGCACTCTTGCACGGTTACCACATCACCAACCTTAGCCATATTTTCTTCATCATGGGCGTGCACTTTTGTAGAGCGCTTCATGATTTTGCTATAAGTAGGGTGTTTAACTTTACGTTCAATTTTTACAGTTATGGTTTTATCAGCTTTATCGCTAATAACAACACCAGTTAACTGCCTTGGATTAGTACTCATGCGGGTGCTTCCTCAGATTTTTTTTCATTAATAATAGTTTTAATTTGAGCAATCTTTTTTCTGTCAACTGTTAACAAATGCGATTCATTGAGTTGGCCAGTTTTGTGCTTCATTCTATTTTTAAATTGATTCTCTCTAATTTCTAAGACTAAACTTTCAAGAGCTTTGATGTCTTTTTTACGAAGATCTTGGAGATCACTTGTTAGCTTTGCCATTTTTATAATGCCTTCTTAATAAATGTGGTTCTTACTGGTAACTTAGCAGCGGCTAATTTGAAAGCCTCCCTAGCCACCTCTTCAGATACGCCGGCCATCTCATATAAAACTGTTCCTGGTTGAACGAGACTGACCCAATATTCAACGTTACCTTTTCCTTTTCCCATCCTTACTTCTAATGGTTTTTTGGTTATAGGTTTATCAGGAAAAATGCGAATCCAAATGTTACCGCCACGTTTAATGGATCTGGTCATCGCTCTTCTAGCAGACTCTATCTGGCGAGCGGTAATCCTTCCTCTAGTTGTAGCTTTTAAGGCATACTCACCAAATGCAATAGTATTACCTGATTGGGCAAGGCCTCTATTTCGACCTTTATGCATCTTTCTAAATTTTGTTTGTTTTGGTTGCAACATGATTAACTTCCTTGGGCCTCATCTTTGAAGGGATCACCTAAAACTTCGCCCGTATAAACATGGACTTTTACACCTATTAATCCATATGTAGTTGCAGCTTCTGCCACTCCGTAGTCAATGTTTGCCCTTAAAGTATGCAAAGGTACTTGACCTTCTCTATACCACTCAGCTCTGGCAATTTCTGCTCCACCCAATCTTCCAGAGACCTCTGTTCTGATGCCTTTAGCACCTTGTCTCATAGCGCTTTGAACAGCTCGCTTCATCGCCCTTCTAAACTGAACTCTTCTTTCTAACTGTTGAGCAATTCCCTCTGCAAGAATTGTTGCATCGAGGTCTGGTTTTCTAACTTCTTTAATATTTACTTGGACTGGCAGAGAAACAATCTTTTGAACTGCGGTCTTTAAAGATTCAATCTCTTCGCCTTTTTTCCCAATAATAATACCTGGCCTTGAAGTATGAATATTCACAACAAAATTTTGAGCCGACCTTTCTAGCTCTACTTTGCTTATAGAAGAAAATCTCAATTTTTCACTAATATGATTTCTTACTTTTAAATCTTCAATAAGATTCTCTCTAAAGGATTTTCCTTTTGCATACCACAAAGCATTATGCTTCTTGATGACGCCAAGTCGAAAGCCTATTGGATGAACTTTTTGACCCATTACTTCTCCTGATCCGATAATATGATTTCAATATGGCAAGAAGGCTTAATTATTCTGTCAGCCCTGCCTCTTGCACGAGGTTTCATTCTTTTTAATCTCATGCCTTGATTAACAATGATTGACTTCACAACCAATAAATCAATATCAGCCTTGTCATTATTTTCAGCATTTGCAATTGCAGATTCTAAAAGTTTTTTTATTACTGCTGATGCTTTTTGTTTATGGAAAGTAAGAAAGTCCATTGCTGCATGCACTGTCTTACCTCGAACCACATCAGCAACTAAACCTGCTTTTTGAGCAGATAGTCTAGTTCCTTTTAAATATGCTCTTGTTTCCATTATTTCGACTTCCTATCACCAGAATGCATTCTGAAAGTTCTTGTAATGGCAAATTCACCTAATTTGTGACCAACCATATCTTCATTAATGTATACAGGCACATGCTGTCTTCCGTTATGAACAGATATAGTCAATCCAACCATAGTTGGACTAATCATAGATCTTCTAGACCATGTTTTTATTGGCTTTTTGCTATTTTCACTGATTGCTTTATCAACTGCTTTTTGCAGCGATAAATCAATAAATGGTCCTTTTTTGAGTGATCTAGGCATTATTTATTTCCTTTTACCTCTTCTTCTAACGATTAAATCGTCAGTTCGTTGATTTTTTCTTGTTTTATAGCCTTTGGTTGGTATGCCCCAAGGTGTTGAGGGATGTCTTCCACCAGAAGTCCTTCCTTCTCCTCCTCCATGAGGATGATCAACTGGGTTCATAGCCACACCTCTAACAGTTGGCCTAACACCTCTCCATCTTTTCGCTCCAGCTTTGCCTAATGACCGTAAGTTATTTTCTTGATTGGAAACAGTTCCCAAAGTTGCTCTGCATGCTGATAAAATTTTTCTCATCTCTCCAGATTGCAACCTTAAAGTAGCGTATATACCTTCTTTAGCAACCAACCTTGCAGATGTGCCTGCACTTCTAGCAATTTGAGCGCCTTTACCTGGCTTCATTTCAACACAATGAATTGTTGTGCCTAGTGGGATGTTTACTAATTTCATACAGTTCCCGGCTTTCATTTCTGTGTGATCTGCTGAAAGTACAGCATCTCCAACCTTAATTTTGCTAGGTGCAATAATATATCTTCTTTCGCCATCGGCATACTTAAGCAAAGCTAAATGAGCCGATCTATTTGGGTCGTATTCAATTCTCTCAACGACTGCTGGAACGTCTAACTTATCTCGCTTGAAATCGATGACTCTATAGTGCTGCTTGTGTCCGCCACCTTGATGTCTAACTGTAATCCTGCCGTTGTTATTTCTTCCGCCATTTTTTGATTTTTTTTCTAGTAGAGCTTTATGAGGCCGACCTTTATATAGATCGGATTTTATTGAAATAACACCTCTTCTGCCTGGGCTAGTTGGTTTTGCTTTTATAACTGCCATGATTAACTAATACCCTCAAATTGAATTTCAGAACCTTCTTTTAATGAAACAAAGGCTTTCTTGTAATCTGATCTTTTGTAAACGCCAAATCTGTTTCTTTTTGTTTTGCCTTTTTGAGTTGATGTTGTGACACTTTCAACTTTCACATCAAATAGTTCTTCAACTGCCTTTTTAATCTCTAATTTTGATGCAGACAGATCTACTTTAAATACAACCTGATTCAAACTACCAACAGAAGTAGCCTTCTCAGTTATATAAGGAGACTGAATTAATGTAAGTAATTTTTCTTTATTCATTAGACCCATGCCTCGATTAACTTAAATGCAGCAGGCGTAACAGCAACTTTCTCAGATCTTAATAAAATAACTGGGTTAATTTCTTTGACAGTTACAACATCCACATGAGGTATGTTTCGAGCTGAAAGATACAGGTTTGTGTCCATCTCATCAAGAATAATAAGCACATTATTAAGATTGAACTGATGCAAGAAGCTGTTCATTTCTTTCGTTTTGGGTGCTTCAAATTTTGGCTGCTCAATAGCTACCAAGCGATTCTGTCTATGCAGTTCGGAGAATATAGAGCTGATTGCGGCTCTATACATCTTTTTATTAATTTTTTTAGAATAATCTCTAGGCGTTGCTGCAAAAGCAACTCCACCACCTCTCCAAATAGGGCTTCTAATTGTTCCTGCTCTTGCACGACCAGTTCCTTTTTGTCTATATGGTTTTTTTCCGCCACCTCTAACTTCAGATCTGGTTTTTTGTTTATGAGAGCCTTGTCTGGATCCAGCTAAATATGTGACTACAGCTTGATGAACAAGCGTTTCATTAAATTCCTTGCCAAAAGTTGATTCCGAAATTTGGACATCTGTTTTTTTATTTTCGATGTTAAGTAGATCTAATTTCATCTTTGTTTCACCGCAGGGGTAATTTTTAGCGTAGAGCCATTAAAGCCAGGCACCGCACCCTTAACATACAGAAGATTATTCTGAACATCTGCACCCATTAATTCTAGACTTTGAACAGTTTTAGTTTCATGGCCCATGTGACCTGACATTTTTTTTCCTTTCCAAACTCGTCCAGGAGTTTGACATTGGCCGATTGAACCATGAGCTCTATGAGCCAAAGAATTACCATGGGTTGCGTCTTGCATGGCAAAGTTATGTCGTTTGATAACCCCAGCATATCCCTTGCCTTTAGAAGTTCCAGAGACATCAACCATTTTACCAACTTCAAATATATCGGCAGTTAAATGATGGCCAATCTTAAGATCATCAGTTTCTTCAGTTCTGAACTCAAATAATTCTCCATTAGCAATATTTTGCTTCTTAAAGAATTCTGTAGATGATTTTGTTAAATTTTTAGATGTGTTTTTCGATACAACTACAGCGCTATAACCATGTTTCTCATGGGTCTTGATATCTGCAACGAAGTTTGCTGCAACAGAAATAACTGTTACGGGAATTGAGGTGCCGTCTTCTTGAAAAAGTCTCGACATTCCTGATTTTTTTCCAACTAAGCCAATGCTCAATTTACTCTCCTTTTATACGGGGCTTATAACCCTCTATGGCCGCTAAGCGTTAAAAAAGTAACAAATTAGCTTAAACTAATTTGTACATCTACCCCAGATGAAAGGTCGAGCTTCATTAAAGCATCAACTGTTTTATCTGTAGGTTCTACTATATCCATAAGTCTCTTGTATGTTCTTATCTCATACTGATCTCTCGCATCTTTGTCTTTATGCGGAGATTTTAAGATTGTTGTTCTTTCTTTCTTTACTGGCAAAGGAATTGGTCCTTTTACAATCGCACCAGTTTTTTTTGCAGTTTCAACAATTAATTTAGTTGAAGCATCAATCAAACGATAGTCGAAAGCTTTTAAGCGTATTCTTATTGATTGATTATCCAATTTATTTAATTCCTATATTTCTGCTTTATGCAAAATGTTGCGTATTCTATGACTCTAAAGCCCCTAATGTCAACAAATTTAGGTTATTTATCAGTGTATTGTTTTAAGAAGTTTTTAACTGCTCAGCAATATTGTTTGGAACTTCAGCATATTTAAGAAATTCCATTGAAAAACTTGCTCTACCTTGCGTTGCAGACCGTAAATCAGTTGCATATCCAAACATCTCAGACAATGGCACTTCTGATCTGACTGTTTTACCAGTTGGAATTTCATCCATTCCCAAAATTATGCCTCTTCGTCTATTTAAATCCCCAACCACATCACCCATATGCTCTTCTGGTGTTACAACTTCTACAGCCATCATAGGCTCCAATAAGACTGGACGCGCTTTGAGACACCCTTCTTTTAATGCCATAGATCCAGCGATTTTAAAAGCCATCTCGCTTGAATCAACATCATGGAAAGATCCATCATATAAAGTTGCTCGAAGTGCGAGAAGTGGATAACCAGCAATGACGCCGTTTTTCATTTGCTCTTGAATACCCTTATCAACAGCTGGTATGTATTCTTTAGGAACAACACCTCCAACAATCTTGTCAACAAATTCGTACTCATCATCTAACCCAAGGGGCTCTAATTTAAGCCAGACGTGGCCATATTGACCCTTACCACCACTTTGTCTAACAAATTTTCCTTCTACTTCAACCGATTCTCTAATTGTTTCACGATAGGAAACCTGTGGTTTTCCAATATTTGCCTCTACATCAAACTCTCTCCTCATTCTGTCAACCAATACATCGAGATGCAGCTCACCCATTCCAGAAATAATAGTCTGGGCAGACTCTTCATCGGTATGAACTCTAAATGAAGGATCCTCTTGAGCAAGTTTTCCAAGAGCAACGCCCATCTTCTCTTGGTCTGATTTTGTTTTTGGCTCTACAGCAACTGATATTACCGGTTCAGGAAAATCCATTCTTTCAAGCACAACTGGATCACTCAAGTCACAAAGAGTATCTCCAGTGGTTACATCTTTTAAACCTATACAAGCGGCAATATCGCCAGCACGTATTTCTTTAATTTCATTTCGATCATTTGAATGCATTTGTACCATTCGTCCAACCCTTTCTTTCTTTGACTTGGTTGAATTCATTACACCATCGCCCACAGAAAGCACTCCAGAATAAACTCTGATAAATGTTAAAGTTCCAACAAATGGATCAGTAGCAATCTTGAAAGCCAATGCTGAAAACGGCTCCTCATCTGAGGACGTTCTGCTTATCTCAGTCTCCTCATCATCAGGCAATGATCCTTTGATTGCCTTGACTTCATTTGGAGCAGGTAAATACTCAATAGCAGCATCTAGAACAGCTTGAACACCCTTATTTTTAAATGCTGACCCGCAAAAAGCAGGAACTATTTCATTGGCAAGTGTTCTGATTCTAATGCCTGCTTTAATTTGTTCTATAGTCAATTCACCGTTTTCTAAATATGCATTCATCAACTCTTCATTTGCTTCTGCTGCACTTTCAACCATAGATTCTCGCAATGATTCGCATGTATCTAAAATATCTGCTGGAATATCTTGCTCTTCGAAAGTTAGCCCTTGATCATCTTCATTCCAAAAGATAGCTTTCATCTTAACTAAATCAACAACACCTTTGAAATCTTCTTCTGCTCCAATGTTGTATTGCATAGGAACAACATTTGCTTTTAGCCTATCTCTAATTTGATTAGTTACTCGAGAAAAGTCTGCTCCGGCTCTATCCATTTTATTTACAAAAACGATTCTAGGAACTTCATATCGATCAGCTTGTCGCCAAACAGTTTCTGACTGAGGCTCAACACCAGACGTACCACAAAATACTACAACTGCTCCATCTAAAACTCTTAAAGATCTCTCAACTTCAATGGTAAAGTCTACGTGACCTGGTGTATCGATGATATTAATTCTGTGCTGAGGAAATTGTTGCTCCATGCCTGACCAAAAGCATGTAGTGGCAGCAGATGTTATGGTAATGCCTCTTTCTTGTTCTTGCTCCATCCAATCCATGGTTGCCGCACCATCATGCACTTCACCAATTTTATGAGATAAGCCAGTGTAAAAAAGAACTCTTTCAGTCGTAGTGGTTTTGCCTGCATCAACATGAGCACAAATACCAATGTTTCTGTACTTACTAAGTTCAGTCTGTCTAGCCATATTAAAACCTATGAAATGTGATTAATTAAAAACGGAAATGTGAAAAAGCTTTATTAGCTTCAGCCATGCGATGAACATCTTCTTTTTTCTTCACTGCAGAACCTTTGCCCTCTGCAGCATCAGACAATTCACCTGCTAATCTATGATCCATAGACTTTTCACTTCTTTTTCTTGCAGCTTCGACTAACCAGCGCATTGCAAGCGCTTGTCTTCTAGACGGTCTAACCTCTATTGGTACTTGATAGGTTGCCCCACCGACTCTTCTTGATTTAACCTCAACCATTGGGCCGATGGTATCCAAGGCCTTTTTAAATAACTCAACAGGATCAGTTTTTGCTGTTTGATCAATTTTATTAAAAGCACCATAAACAATTTTTTCAGCAACAGATTTTTTACCATCTTTCATGATGTGATTCATGAACTTTGCAACAATAATATCTTTATATTTGGGATCAGGGAGTATTTTTCTTTTTTCAGGACTTCTTCTTCTTGGCATACTTATTTACCTTTTTTGGCTCCATATTTGGATCTACGTTGTTTTCTATTTGCTACGCCAGATGTATCTAAAGAACCTCTGACAGTATGATATCGAACACCAGGAAGATCTTTCACCCTTCCACCACGAATCAAAACAACAGAGTGTTCTTGCAGGTTATGGCCTTCACCACCGATATATGAAGTTACCTCGTATCCACTTGTCAACCTAACTCTGCAAACTTTTCTTAAAGCTGAGTTTGGTTTCTTAGGAGTGGTGGTATATACACGTGTGCAGACACCTCTACGCTGTGGAGATTTTTCCAATGCAGGTACGTCGGTTTTCCTAACCTTAGGTTTCCGAGGTTTTCTTATTAGTTGATTTACAGTAGCCATAATTTAGTAGTTGGACGCGATTTTATAGACATGATTCACTACGGTCAACATTATTCCTCAGTTTCTTGTAATTCTTGTCGTAATGCCGCTTCGATGTCATCTTCAGATAGCATTGATTCAGAGGAATCGCTAGCTTTCTTAGCCGCCATTTGATCATGGAACTCCATTCCGGTTCCTGCCGGTATCAACCTTCCTACAACAACATTTTCTTTAAGTCCTCTTAGGTAGTCCACTTTGCCAGTTACAGACGCTTCTGTAAGAACTCGTGTGGTTTCTTGGAAAGAAGCAGCAGAAATAAATGAGTTAGTTGTAAGGGAAGCTTTAGTGATTCCAAGCAAAACCCTTTCAAAACGTGCTGGCTCTTTATTTGCTGCAACAGCCTTGGCATTTTCTTCAACCAACTCTGAATATTCAACCTGATCACCTTGAATAAATTTGGTATCTTCACCATCAATAATTAATGCCTTTCTAAGCATTTGACGCAAAATGGTTTCAATATGCTTATCATTGATAAGTACACCTTGAAGCCTATAAACGTCTTGAATTTCATTGACTATGAAGTTGGTTAACTGAGGAATTCCTCTCAAACGCAAGATATCATGAGGGCTTAATGGGCCGTCAGAAATAATGTCACCTTTTTCTATTCTCTCTCCCTCAAATACTGTGAGAGTTCTATGTTTAGGAATGAGCATCTCAACATTCTGAGTTTTCTTGGTAGCCCCATCAGGGGTAATAACCAATCGCACTTTACCTTTGGTTTCTTTTCCAAAAGCAATAATACCGCTTGCTTCAGCAAGCACTGCAGCATCTTTTGGTTTCCTGGCTTCGAAAAGATCTGCAACCCTAGGGAGACCACCAGTGATATCTTTAGTTTTTGATCCTTCTAAAGGTATCCTAGCTAGGACCTCTCCTGCATGTAATTTTTTACCATCTTTTAAATTAACTAATGCCTTGGCCGGTAAAGAATAGTTTGCGGGCGTCTTATGCTCTCCCAATGGAACAGGTTTGCCTTTTGCATCAACCAAAGCAATGGATGGGACCTTATCTTTTCCTGCAGAGGGCCTTTCGGCTACATCAATAACCTCAATGCTGCTTAGACCAGTAAGTTCATCAGTTTTTGAGAGAACAGTGACGCCATCATCAATATCTGTAAATTGCACAATTCCCTCAACCTCACTAATGATTGGACGCGTATATGGATCCCAGCCTGCAACTTTCAAGCCAGGCTCTACATTAGTTTGATCCTTCACAAATAAGGTAGAACCATAAATTAATTTATGTTGCTCTATTAATTTGCCTTTTTCATCAGTAAGAGTTACTTGACTATTTCTAGAAACGACAACCTCTTGCTTGTCTTTGTTAGTAACAGTTTTAATATCTGAAGAAAAATTGATAACTCCAGAATTATTAACAATAATTGCATTATCCTCTGATGAGCTAGATGCAGCTCCACCAATATGGAATGTACGCATTGTTAATTGAGTTCCAGGCTCACCAATTGATTGAGCAGCTACAACTCCAACAGCCTCACCTCTGTGGACTAAATGACCGCGAGCCAAATCTCTTCCATAGCACTTAGCACAAACACCATAACTAGCTTCACAAGTCATTGGTGATCTAACTTTTAGAGACGAAATATTTAACTCATCAATTTTCTTCACTGAATCCTCGTCAATTAGATGACCAAGGGGATAAACCTCTTCTTCATCTGCATTAAAAATTGGTTCAGCAATTACTCTGCCTAATATTCTTTCTGTTAGTGGCTGAATAATATCTCCGCCCTCGACGATTGATGAGACAACAATTGACTGTTCAGTACCACAATCATCCTCCACAACAACTGAGTCCATGGCAACATCACAAAGTCTTCTGGTTAAGTATCCTGAGTTCGCTGTTTTAAGAGCAGTATCAGCTAAACCTTTTCGAGCTCCATGAGTGGAAATAAAGTATTGAAGTACAGATAATCCCTCTCTGAAATTTGCAGTGATTGGCGTTTCAATAATCGAGCCATCGGGCTTAGACATTAATCCACGCATTCCTGAAAGCTGTCTAATCTGAGCAGGAGATCCCCTAGCGCCAGAGTCCGCATATATAAATACAGAGTTAAATGATGCCTGATCAACTTCCTTGCCATCTGCATCTTCAACTTGATCGGTGCTAATTTTTGCCATCATAGCTTTTGCAACTTTCTCATTTGCACGAGACCAAATATCAATTACTTTATTGTATCGCTCTCCCTGAGTAACAAGACCAGATTCATATTGTGATTCGATTGATTTCACTTCTTTTTCCGCTGCATCAATGATGGATGGCTTTTCTTCTGGGATGACAAAATCATCTACGCCAATAGAAGATCCAGATCGTGTTGAATGCTCAAACCCAAGATACATGAGCTGATCTGCGAAGATTACAGTTGCCTTAAGACCAGCCTTTCTGTATGAAATATCTATTAAATTAGAAACAGATTTCTTATCTAAAGTTTTATTTACATTGTCGAAACCGACCTCAATAGGCGTAATTCTCCAAACTAAAACTCTACCTACAGTAGTATCTTCAAGGAAAGTTCCTTTATCAGCGTTGGTGATTCTTACCTTAATGTTTGCATGAATATCCAAGGTCTCAGATTCATATGCTCTAAGCACTTCATCAGGATTGCTAAATACTCTTCCATCACCTTTAACATTTACTTTATCTCGAGTCATATAGTAAAGCCCTAAGACTATGTCCTGTGTAGGGTTAATAATTGGCTCACCATTTGCCGGAGATAAAATATTATTTGTTGACATCATAAGAGCGCGAGCTTCCAGCTGCGCTTCAATAGAAAGTGGCACATGGACAGCCATCTGATCACCATCAAAGTCTGCATTAAAAGCAACACAAACTAAAGGGTGTAACTGAATAGCCTTACCTTCAACTAGAAGAGGTTCAAATGCTTGTATGCCTAATCTGTGAAGGGTTGGAGCTCTATTTAAAAGAATTGGGTGCTCTCTGATCACATCTTCTAAAATCTCCCAGACTTCAGGAGTTTCTCTTTCAACTAATTTTTTAGCCGCTTTAATCGTGGTAGCTAGTTCTTTTTGTTCAAGCTTTCCATAGACATAGGGTTTAAATAATTCCAGTGCCATTTTCTTAGGAAGACCGCACTGATGTAATTTTAAATTTGGGCCTGCAACAATTACAGATCTACCTGAATAATCAACGCGTTTACCAAGTAAATTTTGTCTGAACCTGCCACCTTTACCTTTAATCATGTCTGCTAAAGATTTCAATGGTCGCTTATTGGTTCCAGTAATTACTCGACCTCTTCTTCCATTATCAAGAAGCGCATCAACACTTTCTTGAAGCATTCTTTTTTCATTTCTTACAATAATATCTGGAGCGCTTAATTCTAAAAGACGCTTTAACCTGTTATTTCTATTAATGACTCTTCTGTATAGATCATTGAGATCTGAGGTAGCAAAACGGCCTCCCTCTAAAGGAACCAATGGTCTTAGATCAGGTGGTAAAACTGGCAAAACATTCATAATCATCCATTCTGGTTTGTTTCCAGACTCATTGAATGCCTCAAGAAGTTTTAATCTTTTGGATAATTTTTTTAGTTTAGTGTCTGAATTAGTCTGCGGAACTTCTTCTCGGATAATTCTTATTTCTTCTTCTAAATCAATATCTTGTAATAACATTTGAACTGCTTCAGCGCCCATAGAAGCTGTAAACTCATCACCATACTCATCAAATGCTTCAATAAACTCTTCTTCAGTTAAAATTTGGCATTTTTCTAGCTCTGTCAAACCAGGATCAGTCACAATATAGCTTTCGAAATATAAAACTCTTTCAATTTCTCTAAGCGTAATGTCAAGTAGCAACCCTATTCTTGAAGGAAGTGATTTTAGAAACCAAATATGTGCAACTGGAGCGGCAAGCTCTATGTGCCCCATTCTCTCTCTTCTTACTTTTGCTAAGGTAACCTCTACTCCGCACTTCTCGCAAACAACACCACGATGCTTCATGCGCTTGTATTTTCCACAAACACACTCGTAATCTTTTACCGGACCAAAAATTTTGGCACAAAAGAGGCCATCTCTTTCTGGTTTAAAAGTACGATAATTAATGGTTTCAGGTTTTTTTACCTCACCAAATGACCAAGATCTGACCATCTGAGGAGAAGCAAGCCCAGCAGTTATTGAAGTAAAGTCTTCTTGCTTAGCCTTTAACGAATTTAGTAAATCTTTCAATTATTTCTCCTAATTTTCAGAATCAAGTTCTAGGTTAATTCCAAGTGATCGAATCTCTTTTGTGAGTACGTTGAATGACTCGGGGATATTCGCATCCATTTGGTAGTTTCCATCAACGATATTTTTATACATTTTAGTTCGCCCTGGAACATCATCGGACTTAACTGTGAGCATCTCTTGAAGGGTATATGAGGCACCATATGCTTCGAGGGCCCATACCTCCATCTCACCAAATCTTTGACCTCCAAATTGAGCTTTTCCACCGAGAGGCTGCTGAGTAACAAGACTGTATGAACCTGTTGAGCGAGCATGCATTTTGTCGTCAACCAAATGATTTAATTTGATCATATACATGTATCCAACTGTTACAGGTCGTTCAAACTGTCTGCCAGTTCTTCCATCAAACAGTGTCAATTGCCCAGAATCAGGGAGATCAGCAAGCTTGAGCAACTCTTTAATCTCAGATTCTTTGGCACCATCAAACACTGGAGTTGCTATCGGCAAACCGTCAGTAAGATTGCTTGCTAGAGATTGAATTTCAGCATTGCTTAAAGAATCAAGATCTTCTTTAATAGTTGCATTCTTGTTATATAAGATATCTAGGTACTTTTTCAGCTCATCCGCTTTAGCTTTAGCTTGAATCATTTTATTGATTTTTTCGCCTATTCCTTTTGCAGCTGCTCCCATGTGGGTCTCAAGAATTTGACCAACGTTCATTCGGGATGGAACACCAAGAGGGTTTAAGACAATATCAACAGGATTTCCTTCGTCGTCATAGGGCATATCCTCAATAGGCATAATTTCTGAGATGACGCCTTTGTTACCATGTCTACCAGCCATCTTGTCTCCTGGCTGAATTCTTCTTTTAACAGCTAGATATACTTTTACGATTTTTATTACTCCAGGAGCAAGATCGTGACCTCTAGTAATCTTTTGTTTTTTCTCATCAAAACTTTCCTGAATATCTTTGATGTATTGTTTTAAAGCTTTCTCAGCATCTTCAATTTTATCATTTGCAGAGTCATCAGCTGTTCTTACAGATAATAAGTCATCAAGGCTCAGCTCTGATAAGTCTTCAGCTGAAACTGAAGAACCTTTCTTGAGGCCTGGACCCTTAGAAATTTTTGCACCTTTAATAATATCAACTAGACGGATTCTTGTAGCATCATTAATAATTTTAATCTGATCGTCAGCATCTTTCTTTGCAACAGATAAATGGTCAGCTTCAATCGAAAGCGTTCTTTCATCTTTTTCCATCCCATCTCTTGTGAAGACTTCAACGCCGATTACAGTTCCGTTGATGCTTGATGGAACTCTCAATGAGGTATCTTTTACATCAGAGGCTTTTTCTCCGAAAATTGCACGTAATAGTTTCTCTTCTGGTGACAATTGAGTTTCACCTTTTGGAGTAATTTTACCAACCAAAATATCTCCAGCTTTGACTTCTGCTCCAACATAAACCATCCCGCAATCATCAAGTTTTCCAAGCGATCCTTCGCCGACATTTGGGATGTCAGCTGTTATCTCCTCTGAGCCAAGTTTTGTA
Organism: SAR86 cluster bacterium; assembly: GCA_016779505.1. Lineage (GTDB taxonomy): Bacteria > Pseudomonadota > Gammaproteobacteria > Magnimaribacterales > D2472 > D2472. Next base: position 3,600 of record JADHNM010000016.1, on the reverse strand, counting down.
TCCCTAGAAATACAAGTTAATTCTTGGATATGAATAGAAGTAAATCTATCTTCTCTTGAAACTTTTTCAGACATCAAAATAGAGTCTTCAAAGTTATACCCATTCCAAGGCATAAAGGCTATTCGAATGTTTTGTCCCAATGCTAACTCACCATTATCAACTGATGGTCCGTCAGCAAGAATATCGCCAAATTTTACTTTATCCCCAACTGAAACAAGCGGTCTCTGGTTGATACAAGTGTTTTGATTCGATCTTGTGTATTTTGTGAGATTATAAATATCAACGGCATTATTTGAATTTTTAGCATCGGTAACACGAACAACAATTCTTGCAGCATCAACGTTTTCAACAACTCCATTGTTCTTGGCTACAACACAAACACCAGAATCACCGGCAACAATAGTTTCAAAGCCAGTTCCCACAAGAGGTTTCTCAGGCTTTAAGACTGGGACAGCTTGACGCATCATATTTGAACCCATTAAAGCTCTGTTAGCATCATCATGCTCAAGAAACGGTATTAATGAAGCTGCAACTGAGACAACTTGCTGAGGGGCCACATCCATTAAATCAATTCTTTCAGGGCTCATCAAAGCAGAATCGCCATTGTGTCGGACTGGCACAAGATCATCAACAAACTTTCCTGACTTATCTAGCGCTGCATTTGCCTGAGCGATAATATGTTCTCCTTCATCAATTGCAGAAAGATAAATAATGTCATTAGTGACCTTCCCTTTAATAATTTTTCTATACGGAGTTTCAATAAATCCAAAAGCATTAGTTCTTGAATAACATGCAAATGAGTTAATCAGTCCAATGTTTGGTCCTTCAGGCGTTTCAATTGGACATAATCTACCATAATGGGTTGGATGCACATCCCTTACCTCAAAGCCTGCTCGCTCTCTAGTTAATCCACCTGGCCCAAGAGCTGAAACTCTTCGCTTATGAGTAATTTCAGATAGAGGATTGTTTTGATCCATAAACTGAGACAGCTGGCTAGAACCAAAAAATTCTTTGATAGCAGCAGTGACAGGTTTCGCATTAATAAGGTCTTGGGGACCAAGCTCATCGGCTTCAGCCATACTGAGTCTTTCTCTGACGGCTCTCTCTACTCTTATTAATCCTACGCGAAACTGGTTAGCAGTCATCTCGCCTACTGATCTAACGCGCCTGTTACCTAAGTGATCAATATCATCAACGGAGTCATGACCATCTCTTATTGCCACTATTCCCTTCATAACGCTCAAGATATCTTCAACATCAAGGATACCAGGAGTTTCTTTTGCTGCATCTATTTTTAATCTACGATTAAATTTCATTCTGCCAACTTCAGAGAGATCATAGCGTTCATGATTAAAAAATAGATTTTGGAATAATTGTTCAGCCGAATCTTTAGTTGGTGGTTCGCCAGGTCTCATCATTCTATATATCTCAACCAAAGCTTCTAATCGATTTGAGGTGGGATCAGCTCTCAACGTTGTAGATATATATGGACCTTTATCAAGCTCGTTAATATATAAAGTGTGAAGTTCAGCGATGCTAGCTTCTCTTAAAACTTCAATTACCGATTGATCAATCTCTGTGTTTGCAGAAACTAAGACTTCTCCGGTCTCTTGATTAAATACATCTTTTGCAAGAACTTTGCCAATTAGGAAGTCATCTTCAACTTTGAGCAAGGACATTTTAGCTTGCTCTAGTTCACGGACATGTCTCGCAGTGATTCTCTTGTTAGCCTCAACAATAACTTTTGATTTAATTTTTAAATCAACCGGTAATGTCTGACCTCTTAATCTGGATGGGATTAATTCTATGCTTATTCCAGCTTTTTCTATCTGCACAGTATCAATTTCATAAAAGTGCTGGAGGATTTCCTCAGTACCCATGTCCATAGCTTTTAAGATGATGGTAGCTGGTATTTTTCTTCTTCTATCAATTCTACAAAATAGATTATCTTTTGGATCAAACTCAAAATCTAACCATGAGCCTCTATAAGGAATAATGCGTGCAGAGTAGAGAACTTTCCCTGATGAATGAGTTTTGCCTTTATCATGATCAAAGAAAACGCCAGGCGATCTATGAAGTTGATTGACTACAACTCTCTCGGTACCGTTGATAACAAAGGAACCATTTTCAGTCATCAATGGGACCTCTCCCATAAAAACTTCGCCCTCTTTAACATCTTTTACTTCTTGGAAATTAGTATCTCGATCATAAATTACCAAACGAACAACGATTCGAAGGGGGGCAGAATAGCTTAGTCCTTGTATTAAGCATTCTTGAACTGTGTAACCAGGTTTTCCTAATTCATAGGAAACATATTCAAGGGCGGCATTACCAGACACGCTGGTAATAGGAAAAAGAGTTTGAAAAACCTCTTCGAGACCCTGATTTTCTCTTGCACCTGCTTCAACATGTTGCTGAAGAAATTGTGAATAAGATTCGAGTTGTGTCTCAATGAGCTTAGGAAGCTCCATAACCTTTGGAAGTCTTCCGAAGTTTTTTCTAATTCTTCTTTTCTCTGTATAGCTGTATGACATATGTCGCCCTTTAAAAATGTTTTATTGAAAGATTATTTAAGCTCTGCTGATGCTCCTGCCTCAGTTAGTTGCTTAAGCATTTCTTCAGCATCAGCTTTCTTAACAGCTTCTTTCAAAGTGTTAGGAGCGCCATCAACTAAATCCTTAGCCTCTTTCAATCCAAGTCCTGTAATTGCGCGAACAGCTTTAATTACTTGAACTTTTTGATCGCCAGCTGCAGTTAAAACTACATCAAAGTCATCTTTTTCTTCGGCAGCCTCACCAGCGTCGCCGCTAGCAGCAGCAGGAGCAGCGGCTACAGCAGCAGCTGCAGTAACACCGAATTTCTCCTCAATCGCTGAAATAAGTTCAACCAAGTCCATTACGGACATTTCTTCTATCGCGCTTAGAATATCGTCTTTAGATATTGCCATTTTTTTCTCCTAGATTTAGGCGTTAGCCTGTTTGTTGTCTCGAACTGCAGAAAGAACCCTAGCTAACTTGCTTGGCACTTCATTAAGAAGTGTTGCAAATTTGCCAATAGGCGCTTGTAGCACTGCAGCAATAAGAGTTAGTGCTTCTTCTCGTGATGGCAGAGATGCAAGAACATCAATTTGTGATCCATCAAGAAGTTGCCCTTCCACAACAAGAGCTTTGATCTCAAGAGCTTCAAAGTTTTTTGCGTAAGTTTTTAACATCTTCGCTGCTGCACCTGGTTCAGCATATGAGAAAGCAAAAAGTGAGGGACCTGTTAACACTTCATCGGTACAACCAAAATCAGTGCCTTCAAATGCCAATTTTGCAAGAGAGTTTTTTATGACCTGAATATGAACTCCAGATTCTGTTCCTTGTTTTCTAATTTCGGTTAACTCAGAAACCTTAAGGCCTCTGGCATCTGAAATTACAAGTGAAGATGCAGAAGCCGAAACCTCTTTCACTTCTTGAACAATTCTCTCTTTATCTTCTCTAGCTAACGCCACAGCAATTCTCCTATTAATGCCTTTCGGCTAATCGGTGACAAACCGCCTTCGCAATTTGAACACCACCTACGTAGGAAATTAAGCTTTCGCACCTACGGTCTTTGACG
>JADHNM010000015.1 GCA_016779505.1 SAR86 cluster bacterium | reverse complement strand
CAACGTACTCTTTAATTGCTCTTTGATCATCATGTGAGTTTTTGATAGCTTCAAATAAAGCAACACAAGCCCCAGAGATAGATGCTGTTCTGGTTCCGCCATCTGCTTGGATCACATCACAATCTATATTGATTGTTTTATCCTTTAAATATTTTAAATCAACAGCTTGCCTTAAAGATCTACCTATTAATCTTTGGATTTCCATAGTCCTGCCACTTTGCTTGCCCCTGGCGGCTTCTCTGTTCATTCGCTCATGAGTTGACCGAGGCAACATACCATATTCTGCAGTAATCCAGCCTTCATTAGAGCCTCTCATCCATCTAGGAACATGATTTTCAATGCTTGCTGTGCAAATTACATGAGTATCACCAAACTTTATTAGAGCAGAGCCCTCAGCGTGTTTATTCACACCAACCTCAATTTCTAAAGGTCTCATCTCATCATTTGATCTATTATTTTTTCTTGTCATATAAATATTATATCTCTTTAAATGGCTCTATAATCTTTATAAGAGGAAAATCTATTATGAAAAACAAAGTACTTATCCCAATATTGCTTTTTACCATCATCAGCTGCTCTGAAAGTTTTAATATTGATCTCCCGTTTGGAGATACAGAGTCAGACTCAATCAATCCAGGTATTGATAATGCCTTTGCCTCAACCTATTCACCAATGGACTCTGAGCCTATACTTTTTAAGTCAGCCAATATTTATGATGGCTTGGGTGGTGAATTTAGAAATTATGATTTATTGCTTTCTGAAGGAAAAATTCTAGAAATTGGTGAGTCTATATCAGCTCCAGGAGTCTTGGTGATAGATGCAACTGATAAATGGATTACCCCGGGTATCATTGATATTCATTCACACATGGGAGTTTATTCTGCTCCTGGAGTTTCCACTAGCTCTGATGGAAATGAGGCTACTGCTCCTGTAACTGCAGAAGTTTGGGCTGAACATTCGCTGTGGACACAAGATCCACAATTTGCGCTTGCACTCAAAGGTGGAGTTACTTCGTTTCATGTTTTACCGGGCTCTGCTAATTTATTTGGTGGCCGAGGTGCAACTTTTAAAAATATCTCACAAAATACAATTCAGGCTATGAAATTTCCAGGCGCGCCGCACTCACTCAAAATGGCTTGTGGAGAAAATCCAAAAAGGGTTTATGGAAATCGTAGGCAATCTCCTTCAACTAGAATGGGTAACATGGCAGGTTACAGAAGTGCTTGGATAGATGCTGTTAAATACACCGATGGTATGAATAAAACAGATGAAGATCGTCGACCCACACGAGACCTAGCCATGGATACTTTAATGGGCGTTTTAAATGGAGAAATACTTATTCAAAATCATTGTTATAGAGCGGAAGAAATGGCAATGATGATTGAGATGTCCAGAGAGTTCAATTATAAGATCACTACTTTTCATCATGCTGTAGAAGCATACAAGATAGCTGATCTCCTTGCTGACGAAGGAATTTGTGCTGCGATGTGGGCTGATTGGTGGGGATTCAAGCACGAAGCTTACGATATGGTTCAAGCCAATGTAGCTATTATTGATCAAGCTAGAAATGGGACTGGTTGCGCCATAGTGCATTCAGATGACGCGGTTGGAATTCAACATCTTAATCAGGAGGCAGCGAAAGCAATGGCTGCAGGGAATAGGGCAGGCTATGAAATTTCTAAAGCTCATGCCATGCGATGGATCACGAGCAATCCTGCTAAAGCTGCTGGGATACTTGATCAGACTGGAACTATAGAGGTAGGCAAAGATGCAGATGTTGTGCTTTGGAGCGGAAATCCATTTAGTATTTACTCTAGAGCTGAAAAAGTATTGATAGATGGGGCTTTTGCATTTGATCTCAATAATCCCAAGATTCAGCCAATAACAGATTTTGATTTAGGCATTATTCAACCTCAAACTAATAGGGTGCAATAAGATGAAAAGACTATCTTTATCATTATTTTTAATTTTTACATTCAATCTTTCATCAGAAACTATCTTACTCAAGGGCGGCCTAGTTCACTCCGGCAATGGAGACAGCTCAAAGATTCAAGACATTTTAATTTCTGATAAAACAATCGTTGGTATTGGCACTAATTTAATTATTGATGGTAACACTAGAGTAATTGAGGTGAATGGCTTACCAGTAACACCTGGATTGATCTCACCAATGAGTAATTTGGGCATTGTTGAGATTAATGCTTTGGATGTGACTCGAGATGATGAGTCAGATCTTTTGAGTGCCGGCTTCAGTATCTTTAATGCATTTAATCCACATTCAACTGGAATCCCGTGGAATAGAAGCAACGGTGTAACCAGTGCCATGAGCACCCCAAGCGCATCTTCCTTTCCAATTTTTGGATTGGGCTCTCATTTTGTTTTAGATGGAAGTCTAGAAATTAAGGGCTCTAAAGATATAGCCATGTATGGCAGGTTAGGGGCTTCTTACGGGTCACGTGCTGAAACTTTATCAGTACTTGAATCACTATTAGATATTGGAAAAATGGTTAAGACATTATCAATTGAAGAAATTTTGGAAATGAATTTAGCCGATCAATTAGAACTCCAATCTCAAGATATTATTGCATTAGGCAAAGTGGTTAATGATGGCATGCCATTTGTTTTAGAAACTAATAGAGCAGTTGATATCTTGCAAGCATTATCCATGAAGAAAAAGTATGGTTTAAATCTGGTTTTAGTCAGCGTGGAAGAAGCTCCAATGGTCCTAGATCAACTTAAAGAGAGCAATACTCCTGTAATTATTGATCCAATGGACAATATACCCAATTCATTTGATGAGCTTGGATCAAGCCTGGATCTTGGAAAGATTCTTGACCAAGCTGGCATTCCAATTATGTTTAGCACTCAAAGAAGTCACAACTATCATCTTATGCGGCAGGGAGCAGGAAATGCTGTTGCCTATGGCATGTCTTACGAAACAGCAATTAAGGGAATGTCGAATACAGTAGCGCAAACTTTTAGGCTGGATAATAGAGGATCAATTGAAGCTGGCAAATTAGCAGATGTCATTGTTTGGGATGGAGACCCATTAGAACCATCTTCTTTCCCTAAAATTGTAATGATAGAAGGTAAATTGCAAGACTTAAGCTCACGATCTACCAAATTAACCGAAAGATATACAAATACAGAGAACAAGCCCTCATCTTACAAACATTAGATTTATGCTTTTTTAGCTAACTCTAAAATTTGATTGTAGGATTTTTCAAATAAATTAAGCATATCTATATTCTTACCAACCATGGTGTTGGCGCTAGAAAGGTATGCTTTAAAATTATTTGAAAGATAGTAATCTGAATCTATAGAAAAGGAATCAACTATTCTATCTGTATAAATAAATGAAGAATCTTGCTTGTCTTTGCTCATAACTGTAATAAATGGATCAACATTATTTACAAAATCTAAATATAAGTCATCCAGCGTTCTATTATTTGCCTGATTTCTATCAAGGTAATGAGTAAAATTTCTTAACAATAAATTCTTCAGAGCATTAGATTCAATTAGCTCCAATGACCCTGTAGATATTAATTGAGTAAATATCCCATCTTGAGGAAAAAAAGAAACGCTCATTTTTTCAGAAATAAATAAATAATTTTTAGCTATTTCTTTATCAGCTATATCCTTTCTATTGTCTTGAATATCTTTAAGGAAAATCTTTATATTGTCTTGAACCTTTATCAAATCTTTTTTTAGATTTTGTATTTGTTTAAGATCTTCCCTGGCCGTAATTACCAATTCCCCAATTAAAATATCTTTTTCAAGCTTTTTGTTTTGGAGCTGCCTAAAATCGTCAATGTAAAATGATAATAAGACGCCAGATATAATTACGATGAACTCAATAAGCAGCCTTAAGTTATTTTTTAACATCCAATGATTCTAAAGAATTTAGATTTTTTGATCTAGTGCTATTTATGCTAGCAAATTTTTTACAAGCTTGCTGACAATTGACATATCAGCCTTTCCTTCAAATTTAGGCTTAAGATGACCCATTAGCTTTCCCATATCCTGCATGCCCTCAGCTGAGACGGCTGTAATTCCTTCTTGGATGAGTGACTGGATTTCTTCTTCTGATAATTGCTTTGGTAAATACTTTAGGATTACATCTAGTTGATTTTGTTCGATAGCAACAAGGTCATCACGACCACCATTTTTAAACTGTTCTATTGAGTCCCTTCGCTGCTTTACATTCTTGTTAATTAAATTAGAAATTTTGGCATCATCAGCCTCCACTCTTTCATCAATCTCAAATTTTTTAATGTCTGAGATTAACATTCTTAAAGTATCGCGCGTAATAACATCCTTGCTCAGCATTGCTGCTTTTAAGTCTTGATTGATTGTGTCTAAAAGAGACAAATTAACGATAGGATCTTTGCCTTGGGAAACTAAATTTTCTGTTAGTTTTATGTGCTCGCTTGATTGCAGCAGCCATTTTTCTTTTTCTTACAGCAGTTGGTTTTTCATAGAACTCTCTTGCGCGGATCTCAGGAACGATCGCTGCTTTTTCACAAGCACGCTTAAATTTTCTAAGACCAACGTCGAAGTATTCTGTTTCTTTTATTATTATAGAAGGCATAATTGCTGGGTAGTTTATTCTTTTTATGTAGTGAATGCAAAAACTTTTTTATGATTACTTTAGGTATTGAAACATCTTGCGATGAAACAGCTGTAGCCTTGTATGATTCTGATAAGGGGTTGGTAGGAGAAGCAGTTTTTTCTCAGATTGAACTTCACGCAGAGTATGGCGGTGTTATACCTGAACTTGCTTCTAGAGATCATTGCCAAAAAATTACCCATATTTATAAGAAAGCATTAGGAGACATTCATCCAAGCAATATTGATCAGATAGCTTACACTGCAGGTCCAGGATTGTTAGGAACATTGTTAATAGGCGAAAATTTTGCTCAAGGGCTAGCACTTGCTCTTAATAAGCCATTGATACCTGTGAATCATCTTGAAGGTCACCTGATGGCTCCATTTCTTAGTGGAGAGAAATTAGATTTTCCTTTTTTAACGCTTCTTGTCTCTGGAGGCCATTCACTGATTATTGATGTTAAGGGTTTCAATGATTACGAGATCTTAGGTCAGTCAAGGGATGATGCGGTTGGAGAAGCCTTTGATAAGGTTGCTAAGCTTATAGGTTTGGGTTATCCAGGTGGTCCTGAGATAGAAAAAATGGCTCAGCATGGTGATCCAAAAAAATTCCAATTTCCACAGCCAATGCTGCACAGCGACGACTATGATTTTAGTTTTAGTGGCCTCAAAACTTCTGTGCTCTATGCGGTTCAAGATCTAGAAAAAATTACCGAGGTTATTCAAGCTGATATTTGCGCATCTTTTCAGCACGCAGCGACAGAGGTGCTTGTAAAGAAAATATCGAAAGCTTTAACAGATACTGGGAGAGAGGGCATTGTTTTGGCTGGCGGAGTAGCAGCGAATAAATTGCTCAGAGAAAAAATCTCCACTCTTCAGGAATCGTTAAATATTAATGTTTTGTATCCACCAATTGCTCATTGCACAGATAATGCAGCAATGATTGCATACTTAGGAAGCTTAAAAACAGATGAAAGAACATTTCAGTTAAACTCCCATGCTCGACCGCGCTGGCCTTTGGGGAAGCAATAGAATGGAAGATCTAATTTATATAAAAGACCTAAGAGTTCAAACAATCATTGGAATCTTTGGATGGGAACGGGAGGTTCGACAAGAAGTAAGCATTGATCTAGAGATGACGTTTGATTGTAAGAGAGCTGCAAAAACTGATGCCATTGAAGACACTATTGATTATAAAAAAATTACCAAAGGAATCATTAAGTTTGTTGAGGAGTCTGAATTCCAGCTCCAAGAAACCCTGGCTGAGGGCATTGCTGATCTTGTAAAAAATGAATATAAAGTTGGTTCGCTAAAATTAAGAGTTTCTAAGCCAGGCGCGCTAAGGCATGCGGAGGATGTTGGAGTAATTATCCACAGATAATGAAGTACTACCTTTCGCTTGGGAGTAATATCAACCCAGAGTTAAACCTAGATCTGGCCATTGCTTCACTGAGCAAAATCCTTACCGAAACAAAATGCTCCTCAATATACAAAACTCAAGCGGAAGGTTTTGATGGAGATGATTTTTTAAACCTTATCTTTTGTGGGACATCTTCACTATCTTTTGAGAGTCTCAATCAAAAATTAAAAGATATTGAAAATAGCTCTGGAAGAGATAGAAATAGCCCAAAATTTTCTTCAAGAACTCTTGATATAGATATAGTGTTGCAACTAAGCGATGACGAGGAAATACTTTTTGAGAGTGATGAGATAGCTAAATATCGTTTTGTATCTGAACCACTTGAAGAAATATTATGAGTTTATTTATAGTTTTTTTCTACCAAGTCCCAAGCAGCTTCTGCTAGGGGAGCCACTTGATTTCCTCGATCCTCAGCATGCTTGCTTGCTGCAGTTCCATCTCTGACTCTACCCATAATTCCTTGGAGAATCCCAGCAAGTTTGAAGATATTAAAAATCGTATAAAACTCCCAATGCTCATCAAGGTTTTTGCCGGTAATTTCAGAATACATATTCCTGTATTCTTTTTCAGTTGGAATACCATTTTCTTGACAGAATTTTTCATCACTAAGTTCTGGAATATTTCTCCAACTAATACAATGGTAATTGAAGTCTGCAATAGGATGTCCAAGCGTTGAAAGCTCCCAATCCAGCACTCCCATAACATTATTATTTGCATTGAAAACCATATTATCGAGTCGATAATCTCCATGAACAATTGTGGTTTCATCTTCATCAGGAATATTAGATGGAAGCCAATCTATCAAGCTATTCATTGCAGGAATATCTTGAGTCTCTGAGGCGATATATTGTTTGGTCCATCTAGAAACTTGTCTAGCAATATAATTTCCAGGCTTACCATAATCAGATAATCCGACTGCTTGATAATCCACCATATGAAGCTGAGCAATGACATTATTTTTACTTCTATAAATTTCCTTTTTCTCTGCAGGAGATTTGTCACTTAATAACAGGTCCCAATAAATACTCCCATCAAGGAAATCCATGATAAAAAAAGGCGTACCTATAATTTCTTCGTCCTCACAAAGACCATAAGTTTTTGGTACAGGAACTTTGGTTTGCTGAAGAGCTGTCATCACCTTATATTCTCTATCTACAGCATGAGCAGATGGCAATAATACTCCAGGAGGTTTTCTGCGTAAGACAAATTTTTGATTTTCAGTTGTAATTTTATAGGTAGGATTTGATTGACCGCCTTTAAATTGAGCTATTTCTATAATTTTTCCAGCGGAGGCAATATTATCATCAAGCCATCCCTGCAACCCTAACTCGTTAAACTTAAGGTTCTCGGCAACTTCTTTTGTTCCTGAGAAAATTTTATTACCGTCAAGATTGTTTGAATTAGAGTCGTTCATTATAGAGATTTCCCTCCGTCTATATTTAATATCTGACCGGTCACATATTCTGCTTCAGAAAGATATATTGCGGCATCTACAATATCTTTTTCGGTCCCCATTCTCTTCATGGGAACCGCATTAATAATGTTATTTTTTTGTTCTGCTGTCCAATCTGTATTGGGTGGCTCCAGGATTGCACCAGGAGCTATCGCATTGACTCTTATGTTAGGAGCTAATTCTTTAGCCAGCGATTTTGTGAGGGTTTGCAAGCCAGATTTAGCAGCAAGATAAATTGAATGATTAACTAAAGCTCTATCAACATTAATATCAGTAACGTTGATAATAAAACCTTTATTCTTTTCTAGTTCTTTATGAAATGACTGAATTAAAAATAGCGGTGCCTTTAAATTACTGCCCATGAGAGCATTCCAATTTTCTTCAGAGAAAGTTCCAATGGGAGTAGGGTAGAAAGTTGAGGCATTGTTAATCAATGCATCAATGCTGCGATTTTTTGATAGTATTTTTTTCACTAAGTTTTCAACTTCATTTGTATTATCAAGATTTGCTTGAACAAGCATGGCGCTATTATTTCTTTCAGAGTTCATTTGATTAGCCAGACCTTCAGCTTCGTCTTTGGAGCTATTGTAGTGAATTACAATGTCCCAACCTTTATTAAAAAAAGATAAGGCCATCTCTTTGCCTATCCGTTTCGCCGCGCCAGTAATCAAAATTCTTTTATTCATATAATCTCATGTAAGGCTTCATAATAAAGCAATTGTTTTTGATTCGAAACTTCAGACTCACTCAAGTTTGCCAACACTGAGAAGTCTATCGCCATGACCGATTTAAATATTTTCTCTAGGTAGTCCTGATGCTCATTCAAGGACTCATACTGTTTGCAATGCATCAATATTTCATAATTACGACGCAAGTTCATCTTTTCAAGCAATCTCAATTTTTCTGATTGATTGCTAGATTCAATAAAATTAATGACTAGTTTTAAAGAGTCTATAACTTTTATATATGAGTTTGGGATTGGCAATGATGCGGAGAGTTGAAAGCAATTTATTCTTTGCATATCAGCCCATTTAAGTTCAGGTAAATCTCCATTACATGAAACGCTCTTAAGATTCTTAAACCATGGATCTGTTAAATGGTACTTAATTAGAGTTTTAAAAAATTTATCACTGAAATTATTCTCAAGAGCTTTTTTGGTTTCCATCCACACTCTTTCAGGCGACAGATCTTTCAGTTCTGTTGAAGCAACAATCTTGTCAAATAAAACTTTTGTTTCTTCATGAAGATCAAAATCATGGAGTTGTTTGTATGATTTAAATCTTGCAAATCTTAAGACTCTAAGTGGGTCTTCTTCAAATGCAGGGGAGGCATGTTTAAATATTTTATTTTTTAAATGTTCTCTACCTCCAAAGGGGTCAATGATTCGACCTTTGTGATCTTTGGCTATTGCATTAATTGTAAAATCCCTTCGTTTTAGATCTTCTTCAAGGGTGACACTGGAATCAAAATAAAATTTAAAACCTTTATAGCCAACACCAGATTTTCTTTCAGTCCTTGCCAAGGCATATTCTTCATTAGTCTCTGGATGCAGGAAGACTGGAAAATCTTTACCTATAGGTTTAAATCCCTTTTCTTCCATTTCTTCAGGACTAGAATTTATCACAACCCAGTCACGATCTTTGGGTTCCACCCCAAGTAATTCGTCTCTTACAGATCCGCCAACTTGGAAAACTTTCATGCTAATACTTTACCGAAATTTTCTCTAAATCATCTATTCTAAGAGCTGTAAGTTTACCTTTCCAGACGCAGCCAGTATCTAAACCAATAAAATGAGGGTTTTCTGTTTTGCCATTTAAAGATGCCCAGTGACCAAACACATAATATTGATTCATTTTCTTATAGGACGCAGATTCATAGTGAAACCATGGTTTAGATCCTTTGGAAGCTTTTGTACTTGTGTTTTTCAAGTCCAAGGCAGCATCATTGCCAAGAAATCTCATTCTAGTAAAGTAGTTGATAATAATTCGATATTTTTTATTGCCTGTTAATGATTCATTCCAAGACTTTGGGTCATCGCCCCACATTGCTTTAAGTATCTTGGATGAATTATCAGTCAGTTCTTGAGAAACTTCATCAGCAAGATCTTGAGCTTTTTCTAGAGACCAAATTTCTGGAATGCCAGCATGAGTGATAATGAATTTGTTATTTGTTAAATGGTTGGAGGTTTGAATGAGCAGAGGGCGTGTGATGAGCCATTCAAAAATTTGTTTATTGTTTTCTGCCTCAACTATTTTTTTTAACTTACCTTGGCCCTTGTTAATACTTATTAAGTAAAGCAAGTAGAGATCGTGATTTCCCAACACAGTGGTAATATTTTTGTCTGCCATGCAGTAATTCAAAACAGCAAGAGATTTCGGGCCTCTGTTCACCAGATCACCAGTTAGGATAATCTGATCTTTTTTGCTGTCATACTCAATTTTTTTTAGCAATCTCATAAATTGATCAAAACAGCCATGCACATCTCCAATAACATATGTGCTCATTTAAATATCTATGCTTTGAAAAACTGCAATAAAATCTTCAATAGATAATTCTTCCGCTCTTGCAAGTGGGTTTATATGCAGCTTTTCATAATTAATTTCTAATTTTTTGAGATTATTTTTAATTCCTTTTCTTTTATTAGCAAAAGATTGATCAACTAAATTTGAAAATCCTATGAATTTGTTTAAGGCAATCAAAGGATTAACACGAGGGATGAGTCTAATGAATGAGGACTGGACCTTGGGCTTAATGTCAAAGGATTCAGGTGGAACATCAAACAAAATAGCTGTCTCAAAAAATGCAGCAATTTTTACTCCAAGCCTGCCCCAATCTTTAGATTTATTTGAACCACAAATTCTTTGTGCCACCTCTTTTTGAACTAAAAAATGCATATCTTCAATCCCGTCAAAAAAATTAATTAATTTAATAATTATTTGCGTAGAAATATTATAAGGAAGATTCCCGACGACCCTGTGTTTAGTTTTATGTAAAAACTCTAGAGGTGCTTTTAGCACATCGCCATGAATGAATTCATGCTCGTCATCTGCATACTTTTCTGAGAGAGTTATTATATTTTTTTCATCAAGATCCATTGCTATGACTCTGGTATTTTGACCCATCAAGTGATCTGTTAAAGCGCCAGTACCAGGACCAATCTCAAAAAAGAGATTATTTTTTTGAGGATTTATTGCTCTTTCAATTTCAAATAAGATAACCGGATCAACAAGGTAATTTTGGCCGAGCTTTCGTCGATGTGATCTATCACTCATTTAAGCTGAATTTCTGCTGCTTTTATTGCTTCTTTTATTGATCCAAGGTTGGGCTTCATTTTTCCAGCAATGTCTAATGCTGTTCCATGATCCACAGATGTTCGTACAATTCCAGCTCCCAGCGTTATATTCACTGCTTCACCAAAACTTAGAGCCTTTAACACTGGCAAGGCTTGATCATGATACATCGCAAGATATGCATCAGTTTGTTTTAATTTTTTAGCTGTGAAAGCCGTATCAGCTGAAATTGCATATGAGGCATTTATACCCATCTCCCTGCAAACTTCTACAGCTGGATTTATTTTTTTGATTTCTTCTGTCCCTATTTTTCCATTCTCACCTGCATGAGGATTTAACCCCAAGACCGTTATCGATGGATACTTAATTTTAAATTTTGTTTTTAAACCTGAGTGCAAAGTTTGGATAATCTCAACCAATTTTGCTTTACGAATTTTTTTTGCCACTTCTGTTAATGGAATATGAGTTGTAGCAAGGGCAACTTTAATTTTTTTTGAGGAGAGCAACATGACCACATTCTTTGATTGAGTTTTCTTTTGAATCCACTCAGTATGTCCTTGAAAGGTCTTGAACCCACCCTCAATAATATTGCTCTTTTGAATAGGCCCAGTTACTAAGCCAACTTTTTTATTGTTAAGACACTCAGCAATTCCAAAATTGAGATTATCTAAAATATATTTTGCATTTTTAGGATTCAGGGAACCCGGGGATAAATCTTGACAATTTGCAGCTTGAATAAATTGGACAGTTCCAAGTTTATTTTTTTTTGCCAATTTTAGGTTTTCAATTTCAATGAACTGAATCTTTAAGTTCATAATCTCAGATCTTGATTTTAATAACTCAAAATCAACAATACAGATCAAACAAGAGCTCATTTCTTGCCAAAACTTTGACTTTGATAGATGCAGAATTAAGTCAATGCCTATGCCTGCCGGTTCACCATGAGAGTAGAGGAGTCGATTCAATCTAGTTCTTTAAATTCTACAAATGCTTCAGCTCTTGTTGTGCGAAGAGTATTTTCTAATTCCTCATCAAATTTTCTAGCAAACAAAATACCATAGGCTCTATCTTTAATCACTTCCTCAGTTAAGTCTTCTGTTCTGGTATCTAGCACCTCAAGAAAATGAAAACCAAATTCAGATTCAAAAACAGGAGAGATTTCACCAACTGGAGATTCCAGCATCATTTTTTCAAACGCTGGTGCAGTTTTACCTCGACTGAGCCAATCCAGATCACCGCCTCGACTTGCTGAGCCAGGATCTTCAGAAAATTCTTTAGCCAATAAGCCAAAATCCTCTCCATCCAAGACCCTTTTTCTAACTTCTTCTAGTTCTTTCTTTGTAAAAGTTTCATCTCTTAATTTTGTTGTCATCATTAATATATGACGAACGTTCCACTGGTCTTCAAAACGAACAAGATCACCTCGCTTGTCCTCAAGTTTCAGTATATAAAAGCCTGAGCCACTTTTTAATGGTGGAGAAATGTATCCTTTTTTCTTATTTTTTAGGGCGTCTGCAAATAAGCTCGGTAAATCAGCAAGATTTCTCCAACCCATTTCACCACCCGAAGAAGCATTGCTGCTTTTTGAGTTTTCCTTGGCAAGCTCAGCAAAATCTTCTCCATTATTTATCTTTATCAGAAGTGAGTCAGCTTTATTTTGATCCGGAACAAGGATTTGACGCACAAATAGCTCAGGCGATAATTCTTTGACAGCTCCCTCTGTAGCTAAAAAGCCATCCAATTCTTGTTCAGTTATATCGACTGCTCTTCCTACTTTGCCCCTTTGAACTCTTTGAATAATCATCTCCTTCCTTACTTGTGATCTCAATTCTTCATAAGATTCACCCTCTGCTTCCAATGTTTTTATAAATTCCTCAAGAGACAATCCATTCGTTTGTGCAATATTTTCAAATGCTTGATTTAATTCTCCATCTCCAACTCTAATCCCAGCCTGTCTACCCATTTGTAACTGCAATTCTTCTATAATGAGCCTCTCTTGAACTTGTTCTAGCAGCGCCTCCTGAGGAGGCATGGGGGCACCTTGCTCCTGATATCTTTTTTCAATATTTGCAAGCATGTTATTCACTTGTGATTCTAGGACGACTCCTTCTCCTACAATAATTGCGACCCTATCAAGGATTTCAATCTTTGCGTGAAGTGGAAAAGCAAGAAGGATTGATAAGATAATGTATATATTTTTTTTCATAATCATTATTGTACTTAATTAAATGTTTACAAAGGTATTGAACGGTAAGAATATTTATAAAATGCTAAGACACTTTATTTCATCAAAGGTTCGAAAAAGCATTAGAGAAAAACCTATTTCTCTTATTATTGTTTCCGCCTGTCAGCCCCTTCAACTCAAACTCAAAATTAATTCTACTTTTGTTTTCTATAGAAATCATTTTATCCCAACTCGCATTATTAAATTGTAGAGAGTGAAAATTGAGAAGGTTATATTTTGATAGTCTTTTGTCTGATGCGTAAATTTTAAAAGCTAGACAGCAGTTCTCAAAACCAAAACCAAAATAACTCTCTAAATTTTTCTTCGAATCTAAATCTTTACTTATCCCACCTATAAATTTATAGCCCTCAGACATTGACCGTTCAAGTGAAAATTCTACATAGTCTAATTTATTTTTAGAATTCAACAGGGGAACATTGGTTTGAAATTTTCTTGATAAGATCAATCGAGTTTCCGGAAGCTGAATTTCTATTCCCGTCTGCCCAAAATTGAGTGTATTTCTTTTTTGGGAGTAGTTAGCTGCAAAATATGCCCTAAGAATTTCACTTTCAAAAGATACATTCGTACCAATTTGACTATCTTTCTCAATAGACTGATTTAGCATTGAGTTAATTACTCGACTTTCTTGCAGCTCATTCTTCTTGATGATTTGAAAATTCAGCCTAGAGCTGTTATTGATTCTCTTTTGCAGCTTTAATCTAGCGAGCAAAAATTCTGTATCAGGCACCCTATCTTTACCAAAAAAATACTTAGTATTTAGTCTATTAAAGTTTCCAAAATTCCGCTGGTGAAGATCAAAGATAGGATCTGCGGACTGGTCTTTATAAGTAGTTTTTTGATAAACAAACTCAGGCATAAAAAGCGAAAAGCTATCTTCAGAAGATTGGCTAAATAAAGATGAAATTTTTATTTCAACCGAAGGGATTGTGGTAGATTTAGAATTTATTTTAATATCATCAAGGTCATACTTTTTATACAAAAAAGATCCATTTATTGATAGATCAAAATACCTAAAATCTTGAAGAGTTTCTGCTCCAATTTCCGTAAAAAACCTTTTTCCAATTTGCTTCGCTGTTTTATTATCAAGAAGCAAATAATGATTTTTATTTATATCAAAGTTTGAATAATTAGCTCTAGCAAAATATGTAACTGATGGGCCATATTGCTGATATTCAAGATTTAATTCAGGTTTCTTGATAAACCCATTATTAATAAATGGATTCAAGCTTTGAAAGCCTTCTCGAGCAATGCTAATTAAAAAATTATTTACCAGCATATTCATCGACACAGATTGCCTCAGATAGTGATCTCTTTGATTAGCTATGCTTGTGAGGCTAGAGGGCAAATCAAGCAACACCATTGAGTCAGAGGATTTAGCCCAATCAATAGAGGTTGTCACATTAGAAAAGCTTCTATTTTCTTTCAAGCGAAAAGCCCATCTTTCATTATCAGCCAGTTCATAGTCTTTTTTAAATTCTTTATCTTCTGGAAAAAACAGCAGATCAAAATAATTCATAGAATCTGAATTAGATTTAGTTAGATATCTATAATTTCCCTCTAAGCCAAAACCTCTATCTTTCAGAGCTCTTGGAGCAATTGTTAGATCTGATTGATCAGATAGTACCCAGAAGTATGGTAAAAAAAGATCGACTCCATCAGACGTAAAGCTCAGCTCGGGTTCTAGAAAGCCACTGAGTCTTTTTGTTGTCGCAGGGAAGGGCAAATAGGGGAGTTTTAAAAGTGTTCTATCAAGAATCTTAAGGCTGAGGTCTTCAACGTAACCGCGATGTGACTCTTCATTAATATTGATAGATTTAGCATTGATCTCCCAGCCCTCTGAGCTATTATTGCAAGAACTAAGAGTTGCATTATTAAATTTAAGGCTTTCACCTAAATTTCCTGCCAATGTTTGATACTTAACCAATAAATTTCTTTCTTCTAAAAAGGCTGTTCCATTAACGAGTTCGATCTCACCAGAATCTTTTGCTAACGAGCCGTTCAAAAATTTAAAGTAATTATCAAAATGGTAGATATTCCCATTCTTCATATCTTGAATAAAGTTTTGATTTTTAGAATAGATCGCACTAGAGGCCATAACCTGACCATTCTTTAATCCAATTAAAACATCTTCATCAAGTGAAATATCTCCGTTTGATTGAATATCTATTTTTCCAGCATCCATAGATCCAGATGCATACTTATTAGTTAGTTTTGGATAGTCTGGATTACTGCAACCCTGAAATTGATGTTGCTCAAATTGATCAAGATAAGATGCGCCTAATTGTAAATTAGTAAAAAGAACAAAGATAAATACAAGGAAGTTCTTTGAGGGGTGGTATTGTGGTTTGGTAAATTTCAATAATTAAAGCTTCAAGAAGCCATTTCTTTAAGTTCTCTCAAGGTGTCTTTTCCGTAGAACATTTCATCTCCTACAAAAAATGTTGGAATTCCAAACGCCCCTTTTTCAGCAGCTTTACTTGTATTGGCAATTAATTCTGCTTTTATTTCATCTTTAGCAATGCCATCAATAATCGTATCAGCATGACAATTATTTTTTGTTAACAGCTCGTGCAGTGCTTCTGGTGTATCAAGCTTAAGAGATTGCTCCCAAAGCCCACTTAAAACTATTTCAACATAGGAATTAAAAAAATCATTTTTTTGTGCAACTATCGCACCCCTAATAAGAGATATAGTGTTGACGGGAAAATGCTCATTCATTTTAAATTTTGTAATGTTATGTTCTCTTATGAATCTATTGAAGGCAGTATCGAATTCATATTTCATTTTATTAGGAATTTCAGCCAAAGTTATCATGGGAGGCTGGTTGTTAGTCAGTTTCATGATGCCTCCTAGAAGGCAGGGCACATAGTTAAATTTTATATCATGAGTTTTTTCAAGATTTTGAATTGCTTTGTGGCATAGGTATGCATTCGGACTCGCAAAATCAAAAATAAAATCTACATTCATAGTCGTCCCCATTTCTAAAGCTTATAATAATCCCTTAACTTGCATCAACCTGTTTAAAAATGCAACATCAAGCAATAATTATTATAAAAGTTGGAGACATAAAATGAGTTTAAAAGGCAGAGTGTTATTTATCACTGGGGGTAGCAGAGGAATAGGTCTTGAAATTGGTAAAAGAGCTGCCAAGGATGGTGCTAAGGTTGTATTGGCAGCAAAAACAGCAGAGCCTCACCCAAAACTTGATGGAACTATATACACTGCAGCTGATGAAATTGTAGCTGCGGGCGGAGAAGCATTGCCAATTATTTTAGATGTGCGCGATGAAGCAAATGTTAGAGATGCTGTTGAGCAAACTGTTAGCCACTTCGGTGGAATTGATATTTGTGTCAACAATGCATCTGCAATTTCATTGACCAGCACACCAGACACAGATATGAAAAGATATGATTTAATGCACCAAATTAATGGAAGAGGAACTTATTTGGTAAGTAAATACTGTATCCCACATCTTAAACAATCCAACAATGCTCATATATTAAATCTAGCTCCACCTCTTGATATGAAACCGAAATGGTTTGGCCCCCACCTAGCATACACAATGGCAAAATTTACTATGAGTATGTGTGTTTTGGGTATGGCCGAAGAATTAAAACCTGATGGCATAGCAGTTAATGGCTTATGGCCCAGAACCGCTATCGCAACAGCAGCAGTAAAAAATATTCTAGGCGGAGAGGAATTAATGAGCATCTCAAGAACGCCTGAAATAATGGCGGATGCAGCATATGAAATCTTTAATAAAAATTCAGAAGATTTTTCTGGGAATTTTTGTATAGATGACCTAGTTTTGTATGAGGCTGGAATAAAAGATTTTAGTCACTACGCTGACGTTCCCTTTGATCAGTTAGCGCTTGATTTCTTTTTACCAGATGACACGCCTTTGCCAGATGAAATAAAAAATAGTTAATTTGAACGAAAAAGATATTTTAAAACTTAGCGCCAGATGTGGATATCCATCTCAGCAAGCTGTTGCCTTAAAAAATGAAGCAAGCGGAAGAGAATACTGGAGACTTATTCAGGAAGATGCTAGCTTCATCTTGTGTTTTTTAGATCCACAAAAAGGGAGTCATGCTCAGTTTATCAAAATTGCAAATATTCTTTTAAAGCATCAAATTAATTCTCCCAAAGTGTTAGACAGCTTTCCTGAATTAGGCATTACCATTCAAGATGATCTTGGAGATATGAATCTATTGAAAGTTAGAAATAGCATTGATTACGAGGAATTAACTCTAAAGTGCCTAGATCTATTGATAAAAATTCAGACAATTCCGAATTTAAATATTCCATCACTAGAAAGTGCTGATCTCTTAAATCAAATGATGTTATTTAGTGAGATTTTTTGTAATCAGTTTTTAGATGTAAAGGTTGATTCCTCCATAGAACAATTAATAGAAAAAACTTCGAGTGAATTATCTACTCAACCATATGTTAACTGCCACTTTGATTTTGAAAGAAGAAATTTAATTTTATCTGAAAGGAATGAAATTTTTGTAATAGATTTTCAAGATCTATCTAGAGGACCAATTGGGATAGATTTGGCAGGAATTTTACTGGATCATTATCGTTTAGCTGATCATGATGCAATAACTAAAGCCTTAAAATATTTTCAAGAACAATCACATTTTATTGATGGCCCTAATGATGCATTTGAGCTTTTTAGATGGGGAGGCGTGCAAAGAAATTTAAGGATTTTAGGAGTTCTCTCAAGACTCTACCTTTATGAAGATAAAGGTTTCCGTCTAATGGATATGCCTTTAATTTTACAGAACCTAATTTCCATCATTCCAGATAATTGGGCATGCAAAGAATATTTAATAGAAGAAATTGAACCAAAATTAAAAAATAAATTATCAATGATATGAAAGCGATGATTCTTGCTGCTGGAGAGGGGAAAAGACTTCAGCCTTTAACTTTTAAAACCCCTAAGCCCCTATTAAAAGTTGGATCATTCTCCTTAATCGAAGATCAGATTAATAAACTGTTAGAACTTGGCATCAATGAGTTTGTCATCAACATTTCATACTTAGGCGAGCAAATAAAACAATCCTTGAAAAATCATTCTCATTATCAAAATATAAGTTTTATTGAAGAGCCATTCCCTTATGGGACTGGGGGCGCTTTAGTCAATGCCATGGATCACTTAGGAGAAGATCCATTCATACTATGTAATGCAGATATTTTCTCTGAAATTGATCTATCCAGGCTGCCCAACTCCACTGATACAGCACATTTAATTGGTATCTCAAACCCAAATCATAATCAAGACGGAGATTTCTCTCTTCTTGACGGCTCAGTAATCGTCAATGAGGGAACAAATGATTTAACTTGGTCAGGCATCTCATTAATTAATCCCAAAATTTTAACGAAGCATTTAAACTTAGATTTCCCATTTGATATTTGGAATACAATAATCAAGCCTCTTATTAAACAACAAAAAATTACCGCCCATCAAGATCATTCACTCTGGATAGATATTGGCACTATTGAGAGGTTAGAGCTTGCAAGGGCATCGCTAAAAGAAGAAAATTAATTAACTATGAAAAATCAATCACTCATTGCACCATCAATCCTATCAGCAAACTTTGCACGCTTGGGAGAAGAAGTTAATTCGGTTATGCATGCTGGTGCCGATTGGATTCATTTTGATGTTATGGACAATCATTATGTGCCAAATTTAACCATTGGTCCCATGGTGTGTAAATCTCTAAGAGATGATGGCATTAAAAATTTTATTGATGTTCATTTAATGGTTGAACCGGTTGATGAAATTGCCAAAAGTTTTGCAGAGGCAGGCGCAGATTTAATTAGTTTTCACCCAGAGGCCACTAAACATGTTGCAAGGACCATTGACTTAATTAAAAGTCTTGGCTGTAAAGTCGGTATTGCATTAAACCCTGCAACATCAACATCTGTTCTAGATAATATTATTCAAGACATCGATTTGGTTTTGTTGATGAGTGTAAATCCAGGATTTGGCGGGCAGAAATTCATTCCAAGCACTTTAAAAAAAATACAAGACGTGAAAGCAAAGATTGATCAGCAAGATAAAGATATGTACCTTGAAGTTGACGGTGGCATCAATCTCGATACTATTGCCAGTGTCTCTGAAGCTGGGGCCAATGTATTTGTAGCAGGATCAGCAATTTTTGGATCATCAGATTATGAAGAAACTATTCAGAGTTTCCGTCAAAAAATTTCTTAGTTTAAGTTTAATTATTCTTTCTACCCAATCTTATGGGAACTTAGAGGCAACTTTTGAGGGAAAATCAGCAAAGCTATTGCTAAGCATTGCAAATACAAATGAATCTCGCAGCAAAGGTTTAATGTTCCAAGCATCTCTTAAAACAAATCATGGAATGATTTTTATTTGGCCATCAAGTAAAAAGCAATGCATGTGGATGAAAAATACTTCAATTCCTTTGAGTGTTGCTTATCTCTCAGCCGATGGAAGAATACTGGAGATTTATGATATGGTCCCCTTTTCAGAGGAGTCTATTTGTTCTTCAAAAAAGGCCAGGATGGCTGTTGAAGTTAATCAGGGTTGGTTTTCTAAAAATCAAATTGCTGAAGGCGATAAAATCAATCTCTAAAAATAAGTCTAATGATTGCAAAAGAAGAATATAACAACTTTAAAGAGGATAATTTTACAGTTCTGCCTATTAGCAGAAAAGTTTCAGCTCCTGAAGACACACCATTATCTTTGTATTCAAAAATCGCAGACCAAAAAAATAATTTTTTATTTGAATCAGTGGAGGGAGGTGAGAGATGGGCGCAATATTCAATTATTGGCTTTGGTTGCATTGATACCATTAAAGTTTCAGGCAACACCATTGAAACATCAGTTGATGGGGTTGCTAATAAATTTATTGCTGAAAATCCATTGCAAGCAATTGAAGAAATAACTTCTCAGCACCGATCACCGAACCTAGAGGATTTACCAAGATTTCATGGGGGCTATGTTGGTTTTTTTGCTTACGAAAGCTCTCAATATGCAGAAGCTAAAATAGCCATGCTGCCTGGCAAGGGATCAAAGTTTGCTGAGCATATGCCTGATATTATGTTAGTCAAGGCCGAAAAGCTTATAGTCTTTGATAATTTAGACAATTCAACGCAAATTATTTTTAACGCTTCTCTTCAAGATATGACGCACGAATTTGCTTGCTCACAATTGGATGAGATTGAAGCTCTTATATCTAAATCAATT
>JADHNM010000014.1 GCA_016779505.1 SAR86 cluster bacterium | reverse complement strand
AGTCAAGAATTACTTTAAATAGAGGCATGTTTCCAACATATGGGTCTTCAACAGACATAATGCTACAAGCCACTATCCCAGGCAGCGATCTCAACTATTTTAAAACAAACATTCGGCAAAAATTCTATCGTCCTTTAGGCTTTGCTAATCTTGTTTTTGGGTTTGATGGGCAGCTTGGATACACAGGAGCGTATGGTGATACCAAGATAACTCCTTTCTTTGAAAATTTTTATTCAGGAGGCCCTCGTTCATTGAGAGGCTTTGAATCAAATACTTTAGGTCCAAGAATAACGCCAGCTCCATGCTATGAATTTGATGCAAAAACAGGGGAGTGCCCCTTGATCATTGATACTGATGGTGACGGAGTTCCAGACTCTATTGCTCAAAACCCTTATGGTTTTCAGCAGCTCAGAGATCCTATTGGCGGCAACTTCTTGGTTGAAGGCAGTCTTCAGCTTATCTTTAAACTTCCAATGATTGAAGACCAAAGATCCATGCGGTCTGCATTCTTTTTAGACTTTGGTAATGTTTTCTCAACAGATTGTCAGGAATATCAGGTTAACTGCTTTGAGCCATCAATCGAAGATTTAAGATATTCAATTGGAGTTGGAGTAACTTGGATTACAGGATTTGGTCCAATGAGTTTTAGTTTTTCTCAGCCATTTAATGATGGACCTTTTGATAGAACTGAAGAATTCCAGTTCACCATTGGACAAGTGTTTTAGAGATTAGTTAGTGTTTTTTATTTCAATTGATATAAAATGTAACAACCATTTAAGGGGTTTAAGATGAAAAATTTATTATTTGTACCATTATTAATTGCATCATTGCTTGCAGCCATCCCAGCTTTTGCTGCAGACGGCATTGCTGTGATTGATATGCGTAATGCTGTTTTAGCAACGCAAGTTGCTCAAGATGCTTTTAAGGCGCTAGAAGAAGAAACTGAATATGCAGCCAATATTGAGAGGGCTACTTTGTTGCAAACTGAGCGTCAAGCCATTGCAGAAAAACTCCAAAAAGACGCTGAGACTCTATCGCAAGAAGAAATCACTGATATGCAAAGAGATATCCAAGAAAAAGGTAAAGATATAGAGTTTATTGTTGGCAAGGTTCAAGCTAAACAAAGTGAAACTGCTGACAAAGTATTTAGAGATCTCAATCCTTCTCTTCAAAAGATTCTATCCGAATTAATTGCTGCCAAAGAAGTCAAGCTGCTTCTTGGAAGAGAAAATATCTTATTTGCTGACACGGCTCTTGATCTTACAGATGATGTAACATCAATGCTTGACGTTGCTGCAGCTAATGGCGCAGACAACAACTAAGTTTGTCCGGGCCATCGTATAGCCTAAAAGACTTAGCTGATAAGGTTCAAGGTAAGTTGGTTGGTGATCCTGCGGTCGTCATCCACTCAATAGCAACAATCCAAAATGCATCCTCTGGATGCATTTCTTTTATAGCTAACCCAAAATATAATAAATTTCTTAGTGACTCATCTGCCTCTGCAATTATAGTTAGTCCTGAGTTATCTCTGGAGCTTAAAACACCAGGAATTATTGCAGATGACCCCTATGTTGCTTACGCAAAAATTTCTTCATTGTTTGCAAAGCATAGAAACCCATATAGTGAAAAACCTACTTCCCACTATATCCATGAATCATCCGAGGTACATGAGTCTTCTGTCATTGGCCCCAATGTCTACATAGGCCCTGAATGTAAAATAGGTAAAAATTCAATTGTTCATGCCAATTCTTCTTTGGTAATGAACGTAGAGATTGGAGAAAATACCATTATTCATTTTAATTCAATACTGGGTTCTGATGGCTTCGGGTATGCCCCACATAAAGACGACTACATCAAAATTGAACAATTAGGTAAATTGATAGTTGGTGATAACGTAGAAATTGGAGCTGGGTGCACTATTGACAGAGGAGCCATAGACAATACAGAAATTCATAATGGAGTGAAATTAGATAACCAAGTTCACATTGCCCACAATGTAATTTTGGGTGAGAATTCAGCAATTGCAGCATCTTGTGCTATAGCTGGTTCGACAACCATAGGAAAAAATCTACAAATGGGAGGTTTGTCTGGGATTCTAGGCCATTTAAAAATTACCGATAATGTTTTAATTGGTGCTCATACCCTCATCACAAAAAGCATTGATAAGCCTGGAAATTATGTCGGTATAATGCCCGCACAAGAACAAAAAGATTGGGCCAAGTCTTCAGTCTTCATCAAACAAAGGAAATCAAAATGAGCTATGAATTTTCAGACATACTAAAACATTTACCACATAGATATCCATTTTTGTTTGTCGATAAAATTGTTTCAGTTGAATTGGGTAAAACTATTCATGCTCAAAAAAATGTTTCAATCAATGAAGATTTTTTCAATGGCCATTTTCCCAATAAGCCAGTCATGCCAGGGGTTTTAATTATTGAGGCTCTTGCTCAAGCTGCCGGTATTTTAGGGTTTATGACTATGGGCAAGACTCCAGAAGAGGGTAGTATCTATTATTTTGCTGGTGCTGATAAAGTTAGATTTAAAAATCCTGTAAGCCCTGGTGAAATAATTAATTTATATGCAAGCATTAGATCTGAAAAAAGAGGGATTTGGAAATTTGATTGTAAGGCTGAAGTAAACGGAAGAAATGTCTGTGAGGCATCCATACTTTGTGCAGATCGACCTAAGTAAGTATGACTAATTCTGTTATTGACTCCTCTGCAAAAATTGATCCATCGGTCAAAATTGGTCCTTTTTGCGTCATTGGACCTAATGTCGAAATAGGTCCCAATTGCATTCTTCATTCTCACGTAGTTATTAAGGGACCAACTAAGATCAGTGCAGGGAATATTTTTTATCAATTTTCTACTATTGGGGAAGATACCCCTGATAAAAAATATGATGGTGAAGCAACTACCCTAGAAATTGGTAAAAATAATATTTTTCGAGAGGGTGTCACGGTCCATCGCGGCACAGTTCAAGATAAGTCTAAGACAGTTATAGGCGATGATAATTTATTTATGGCTTACTCACATATTGCTCATGACTGCGTGGTTGGCGATGCAAATGTATTTGCAAATACTGCTGGATTAGCTGGACATGTAACAGTTGGAAATAATGTAATTCTTGGTGCTGTTACTTTAGTTCATCAATTCTGCTCTTTGGGAGATTATTCTTTCACAGGCCTGAATACATTAATCACTATGGATGTACCAGCATTTGTTAAAGTTGCAGCCAATCCAGCTAGGCCAATAGGTCTTAATACCGTTGGAATGCAACGAAATAATTTTGATAATGATTCCGTCAACCTGGTTAAAAAAGCCTATCGTATTATTTATAGAAAAGGTTACTCTCTTGAAGATGCAATTAAAAAATTACATTCACTGAATCAAGATAATAATCCAGCGCTTACTACTTTTATTTCCTCGGTAGAAAGATCTAAAAGAGGCTTACTTCGATAGGTGTCAAAAAAAAAGATAAAAGTAGGCATCATTGCTGCAGAGCACTCAGGGGATAGGCTGGGATCAAAACTAATTGAATCCTTACAAGGTATCTTTGATATAGATTTGTATGGCCTAGGAGGACCTGAGGTTAATTCTAGTAATATTGTCACACCTCCAGAAATTAATTATCAAGATCTTCATGTAATGGGCCTTATTGATCCGTTAATCAATCTCCCAAAAATTCTTTCAATTAGAAAAAAGCTATTAAATCTTTTTATTGCTAATGATATCGATATTTTTATTGGAGTTGACTCGCCTGATTTCAATATGTTTTTTCATAAAAAGCTAAAACCAAAGAACGTTAAGACAATTCAGGTTGTTAGCCCATCAGTTTGGGGTTGGAGAGAAAATAGGATTAAATCTATCCAGGCTTATGTAGATTTAACAATGTGTTTATTTAAGTTTGAATGTAATTTTTATGATCAAAAAAACATGCAAAGCTTTTTTTTAGGACATCCATTTAGCCAACTAAGGCCAAAAAATAATGATGAGATCATCATAAAACATGACTTAGAGGCATCAAGAGATTTTATTAGTATTTTGCCTGGAAGTAGAGCAAGTGAAATTTCTCAATTAATGCCTGTTTATCTCAAAGCAGCAAAAAAACTTTTTAATTTAAATGCAAATTCATATTTTTTAATACCAGCTGCAAATCAAAAATTAGCCGAGATGATAGAATCAATAAAAGGTATCAATGAAATCCCCTACAAACTGTCTGTTGATTCTGCTCAAGATTTTCTTTCATTGTCTTCGATTTCTATTGTTACCTCAGGTACAGCTTCTCTAGAAGCAGCAGTTTTAGGATCTGTGCCTATCATTTGCTACAAAACCAATAGCCTAAATTATGCTATTTTGAGCAGATTGGTCAGAACTCCGTTTGTTGGGCTGCCAAATATACTGTTGCAGGAGCACATTTTCCCAGAATTAATTCAACATGACTTAACGCCTGACGCAATTGTTAGAAGTTTTTCTAAAATATTATCGAAACCTGAAAAATATCAGTCTTATCTCTCGCAGATTAATGATTCTATGCTTGGAGAAGGTTTTGAGGTTGCCGCTGATGCAATAGATAATCTATTGTGATTATTGCTGGAGTCGATGAGGTTGGAAGGGGTGCCCTAGCTGGTCCTGTCACAGCTGCAGCTGTGATTTTAAAGAATCCTATTTTAGAATTAAAAGATTCAAAGGAGATTTCTCCTTCCAAAAGACAAATTTTATCTGAAATAATTAAAGAACAATCTATTTATACTTTTGCCAGTATCTCAAATGATAAAATTGACGAGATAAATATTCATCAAGCAACATTGCTTGCCATGCAAGAGGCTATAATGAATTTACCCATCACACCAGATTTAGTTTATGTTGATGGAAAATTTACCCCAAATGTTGGGGTAAATTGTAAGGCAGTTATTGGAGGCGATAAGCTAATTTCAGAAATTTCAGCAGCCTCAATTATTGCTAAAGTACATAGAGATGATTTCATGAAAAAGCTTGATAAAAAATACCCAATTTATGATTTTGCAAAAAATAAGGGTTATGGAACTGCTCATCACTTAGCTGCTCTTAGGAAATCAGGCTATACCTGCTTTCATCGTCAATCATTTAAGGGGGTGATAGTGTAATGACTCAACCTTCCTTTATTCATCTCAGGGTTTCCTCAGAGTTTAGCATCTCTAGAGGATTGTTAAGAATCAATGAGATCATTGAAAACTCACAAAAGTTGAATATGCCAGCAGTTGCCCTGACTGATTTAAACAATATGTTTGGCATGGTCAAATTTTTTAAGAAGGCAGAAGCTGCAGGGGTTAAGCCTATTGCAGGAACCACTCTAAATTTAAAATCACATTCTGGAGAATTGGGCGAGATTCTTTGTCTTGCAAAAAATAATGCTGGGCTAAAGTCTTTGATGGGCATTATTTCAAAATCTCAGCTGCAGCAAGAAAATGGTCATATTTCTATAACTTTTGAAGATTTAAGTAATTGCGCAGGGAATATTATAGTGATTGCTGGAGGCCCTTCATCAAATATTTTTAATCTAGTTAAACACAAAAAAAATCAAGATTTAAAAACTGAATTGCTATCTTTTAAAGAAATTTTTAAGGATGATTTTTGCATTGAGCTCCAAAGGGTAGGTAGAAATTTTGAGGAAGAATTTATTCAATGTATTTTGCCGCTTGCATCAGAGTTTCTTATTCCTGTCATTGCGTCTAATGATGCAATGTTCTCCCAAAAAGAAGATTTTGATATTCATGAAACCAAAGTGTGTATCAATACCGGTAAGACTTTGAATGATTCAAATCGAGAAAAGATTTTTACTCCTGAGCAATTTTTTAAATCTACACAGGATATGTCTAATTTATTTAGTGATTGTGATCCTGATACATTAATAAGTAATACTCTAGCAATAGCACAAAAATGCAATGTAACCTTCACAACAGATAAATATTTCCTCCCGGAATATCCGGTTCCCAAGGAGCATGATTTTAATTCTTTTTTATCACAGCTTTCTAAGACTAAGTTAGACGAAATCATAGAATCCTACGGTAAAGACAAAATGGAGATATATCAAAAACGTTTGGATTATGAGTTAACGCAGATTCATGCAACTGGATTCTCTAGCTATTTTTTAATCGTTGCAGATTTCATCCAATGGTCTAAAGACAATGATGTTCCCGTTGGACCGGGAAGAGGATCAGGGGCTGGTTCCTTGGTGGCATATGCCCTTGGAATAACGGCGCTTGACCCAATTGAGCATAATCTTCTCTTTGAAAGATTTATTAATCCTGAAAGAATATCAATGCCAGATTTTGATATCGATTTTTGTATGGATAAAAGAGATATGGTTATTGATTATGTGGGGCAGAAATACGGAAAATCTGCTGTATCTCAGATTGCAACATTTGGCACTATGGCAGCTAGAGCTGTTGTAAGGGATGTGGCAAGGGCTCTGGGCAAACCTTATGCATTGGGTGATCGAATTTCCAAGATGATTCCCTTTATTCCAGGAATGACTCTAGAAAAAGCCATTAGCTCACAACCTATATTTAAAAAGATGATTCAGGATGAGGAAGAGGTCTCTGAGATCATAGACTTAGCTTATAAACTCGAGGGAATAGCTAGGAATGTTGGCAAGCATGCTGGTGGAATAGTTATAGCTCCTGGATCAATTGCAGATTTTTGCCCAACTTATTTTGATCCTCAATCTAACTCACTCATGACCCAATTTGATAAAGATGATGTTGAGACTATCGGGCTGGTTAAATTTGACTTTCTGGGCTTAAGAACTCTTACAGTAATAGATAGAGCAGTAAAAACCATCAATGAATCTTTAAAAGAAAAAAATAAAAAAACCCTAGACCTAAATTCTCTTACCTTGGATGATCCCAAGGTTTTTGATTTGCTTGCCTCGGGAAGAACAACAGCTGTATTCCAGCTAGAGTCAACCGGTATGAGAGAGTTGATTCGTCGGTTGAAGCCAACTAAATTTGAAGAGATTGTTGCTTTGCTTGCCTTATACAGACCCGGCCCTCTGGAATCAGGAATGCATGATGAGTTTGTTGATAGAAAGCATGGGAAGAGCAAGGTTACTTTTCCTCATGAATTGCTTGCACCAGTATTATCAGAGACCTATGGAGTAATCTTGTACCAGGAGCAAGTTATGCAAGCTGCTCAAGTGTTGGCTGGCTATTCTCTTGGACAGGCTGATATTCTGCGAAGAGCAATGGGTAAGAAAAAAGTAGAGGAGATGGAGCAACAAAGACAAATATTTGTTGATGGTTGCTCTCAAAATGATATTAAAAAAGCCACTGCTGAGAAGATATTTGATCTAATTGAAAAATTTGCTGGTTATGGTTTCAACAAGTCTCATTCCGCAGCTTATGCAATGCTTTCATACCAAACTGCATACTTGAAGACGTATTTTCCTGAGCACTTTATGGCGGCTGTTCTATCAACAGAATTAGGCAACACCGATAAGATCAATACCCTTGTGAACGAATGTAAGGAGATGAAAATTAAGGTACTAACTCCGAATATTAAGACTAGCAATAAGCACTTTAATGTTAATGCAGATCTTCATATTAAGTATGGCTTGGGAGCAATTAAAGGAGTGGCAGATTCTTTTATTGATCATGTAATTGAAGTAAGAAAAAATCATTCTTTTAAAGATCTTTTTGATCTGACAAAAAAAGTAAACATTCGATTGGGCGGAAAAAAATCTATTGAAGCTTTAACTAAAGCAGGAGCCTTTGACGAATTAGCGCCATCCAGATCCATTGCGTTGGCCTGCATGGAAGATATGCTAAGAGAAGGGCAAAAAAACAGCGCCCAAATGGCGGGAACGTCGGATCTATTTGCCTCAATGGAAGAAACATTTGATCCTTATGAGAAATATGTGAACGTGAAAGATTTATCAAAAGAGGACTTACTAAATCATGAGAGAGATGCCCTTGGATATTATTTTTCAGGTCATCCAGTCATTGCAATTGAGGGCATGGTTGAAAATTTAAGATCTCATACAATCAGTCAAGTAACAGACGATATAAACAGAGTAAAAATAGTTGGTTTATTAAATTCATATAGACAGATTAGGGATCGTTCAAACAAACAAATTGCTTTTATCAGTTTTGACGATGGCACAGGCACTATGGAAGGAACAATCAGCACAGACGTTCTAGAGAAGCATCATTTATTATTGAAAGCGAACTCTATCCTTATTTTTGCTGGATCGGTTGAGATTGATGATTATAAGTCTAAGGAATTAAATCGGAGAATGTACAAGATGAAAGTGGGATCTGTGTCTTCGTTAGAATCACAAATGAGCCAAGGCAATAAATCCATCATGATAGACGCAAGAAATCTACCCAATGATTCTATTCAATCGAATATGACAAATTTAAAAAATTTGAATGGAGACTTCTGGAAGCATGGGAATTGCAAAATACATTTAAAAATTCTACATGAGGACTCTGAGGCTATAATAGAGCTTGGTGATGAATTTAAACTTATGCCTTCATCAGAAAATATCAAAATATTAAAGGATATGTTTGGCGATGAGGCGATTAAATTAAATAAATGAGTATTAATATTTTAGATTTTGAAAAACCAATAGCAGAAGTTGCTGAGAAGATAGAAGCATTGCAATTGGCTGCTTCAGATAATCCTGAGCTTTTACCTCAGATAGATAAGTTAAAGTCTGAACAAGCTGCCTTGACAAAGAAAATTTATTCTAAGTTATCTACATGGCAAAAAGTTCAGGTTGCAAGACATCCTAACAGGCCGCATACGCTAGATTTTATTGAGAGAATCTTTGATGAATTTGAAGAGCTTCATGGAGATCGTCAGTTTGGTGATGACGCCTCATTGGTTGGGGGTATTGCAAAATTAGAAGGCATGCCGGTTATGATCATCGGGCATGAAAAAGGTCGAGATACTGATGAAAAAGTTAAAAGAAACTTTGGGATGCCTCAGCCAGAAGGTTATAGAAAAGCCAAGCGATTGATGCAGCTTGCCGAGCGATTTAATATGCCTGTTATTACTTTCATTGATACAGCTGGGGCATATCCAGGCGTAGAGGGTGAAGAAAGAGGACAGAGTGAAGCAATTGCTAGAAATCTTGCTGTTATGTCCAGTTTAAAAACAAAA
The DNA here is from genome assembly GCA_016779505.1 of SAR86 cluster bacterium. Lineage (GTDB taxonomy): Bacteria > Pseudomonadota > Gammaproteobacteria > Magnimaribacterales > D2472 > D2472. The sequence goes on along the minus strand of JADHNM010000014.1, from coordinate 11,636 downwards.
ATCTTAGTTGTGGTTTCTGGAGAGGGAGGCTCAGGGGGAGCCTTGGCACTGGGTGTGGGTGATCATATTGCTATATTAGAATATGGTACTTATTCTGTTGCTTCTCCCGAAGCATGCGCTTCAATAGTTTGGCGAGATTCAGACAAAGCTCCGGAAGCTGCGGAAGCTATGAAAGTTGGAGCAAGCGATTTAAAAAATATCGGTATCGTTGATGAGATTATTGTGGAACCAATTGGTGGAGCGCATCAAGACTACGATGCAGTTTCAGCGAACATTAAATCATCCTTATTAACAAACATAGCAGAGCTATCAAAATTCTCTCAAGAGGAGTTACTTCAAAGACGTTATCAGCGCTTGCTTAAAATTGGTGCCTGATTTTGTTTGATCCAAAAGTTTTTTTTGATTTAGTTGATCCTAATAAAAATATAATTGTAGCCTTTAGTGGTGGCGGAGATTCTTCTGCACTTTTGCACTTTTGTTATGAGCTCAATCAGCAAGGATTGTTGCAAGGACATCTTTCTGCTATCCATATAAATCACTCATTAAGCAAACATTCAGATTCATGGGATGATCACTGCAAAATATTTTGCAGAGAAAGAAATATTGATTATCAAAGTTATGTTGTGAATATAAATATAAAAAAATCGGGTCTTGAATCAGCTGCAAGAAATGCGAGATATAAGATTTTTCAAGAAGCACTTCAACCCAATGATCAGTTGTTAATGGCCCATCATGCAGATGATGTAGCCGAAACAATTTTATTTAGACTTTTTCGAGGAACAGGCTTAGATGGTCTCCAAGGACCAATGAAAAAACGGCCCTTAGGGAAGGGTGTTATTTTAAGACCGTGGCTTGGTTATGCTAAAGCTGACCTCTCTCAATACTTATCAGTTAACAATATTGAATTTATTACCGATGACACCAATTTTGATGATCATCAAGATCGTAACTTTATTCGTAATGAATTGCTCCAGAGGGCTTCAAGTCGCTGGCCTAATGCAAGTTTACAAATTCAACAAACAGCCGAACTAGTTTCAAAGCATAAAAAAGTTCATGATTTTTTGCTTGATAAGCAATTTGGTGAAAAGATAAAAGGCTCTAAATTGCAGAGGATATTTTTGCTTGAGCTTGAAGAAGACACTTGCAAAGAAGTCATTAGATATTGGATAAAAGCTAATAATGTGGCCATGCCAAATAAAAAAATCATTGGCGAAATTTTAAAAGCTTTTATTTATTCCAATCCTAGTGCAAAAACTCAAGTTCATTGGTCAAGAGCAGATAATGATCAAAAGAGTGCTTTTTTAACTTTTTGTGATGGTGATTTAGTCTTAAATAAGAAATAATCAATCAATTCGGAGAAAAATATGAGTTATGAAACTATAAGCCTTGATGTTGAAAATAGGGTAGCAACTATTACGATTAATCGTCCAAAAATGATGAATGCATTTAATGAGCAGCTGATTTGGGATATGGGAGATGCAACTGAAATAGTAAAAAATGATTCAGAAATTAGAGTATTGGTCATAACCGGAGAGGGCAGAGGCTTTTCTGCTGGCGCTGATTTAACTGAAAGAGAGGCATCTTGGTCAGATACAAAGGATGCTTTGTTGAGAGGTTATCATCCATTTTTAAAGAATATTATTGAAATGCCAAAACCAGTCATTGGTTCAATCAATGGAGCTGCTGCTGGTATTGGAGCTGCCTTGGCTATGGCCTGTGATTTAAGAATCATGGCTAAAGATGCATACATTATGTCTGTGTTTAGCAATATCGCATTAGTTCCTGATGGCGGGCTCAGTTTCCTTCTCACCAGAGCAATTGGTTACGCGCGCGCTTTAGAATATGCAATTGAAGCAAAGAAAATAACTTCTGCAGATTGTTTGGCTATGGGCATAACTAATAAAGTGGTGGAATTAGATGATTTGACAGCCGAAACAAACAAATGGGCTGAACATTTAGCCAAGAGATCACCACAAGCATTATCATTGACAAAAAAATTGATGAACGATGCTTTAACCCAAACATATGATGAAACCTTCAATGCAGAGGCAGAGGCGCAAAATAATATTTTTGGATCTGCAGAAAACATGGAAGGGGTTAAAGCTTTCCTTGAAAAGCGCGAACCTGACTTCAAGTAATTAGTTTATTTAATCCCGCTACAATGGCTTGAAAAGATGCCTTGACAGTATTGCCATCAATGCCAGCTCCCCACTCATTTTTACCTTCAAGAGTTAATTCAATGAATGCAGCGGCTTTTGCATCAGCGCCTGAGGTAACTGAATGTTGGTGGTAATCAGACACAGTAATTGATGTTGCAAAATGCTTGTTAACCGCAGATACAAAAGCTTCAATTGGACCTCCGCCAACGCCTGAAAGATTAACTTCATCTTTATGGTCTTTGAACGTAATTTCCACTTTATCTGAGGTAATTCCTGAGGAATCCTCTGTTGAGGAAAGAGCATAATTAATTAGTTCGAGTTTTCCTGCAAAAGTAATATAGTTTTTTTCAAACACTTTCCATATATCTCTAGACATGACCTCTTTGCCAGTTTCATCTGCAACCTTTTGCACTTTTTCACTCAGATTAATTTGCAGTCTTCGAGGCAGAGAAACCCCGTGATCTTTTTCAAGAATAAATGCTATTCCACCCTTGCCTGATTGTGAATTTATTCTTACAACTGCCTCATAGGATCTTCCAAGATCTGCTGGATCGATCGGCAAATAGGGGACCTCCCATTCTGGCTTGTTTGATTTCTCAAGAGCATTCAAGCCTTTTTTGATCGCATCTTGATGAGACCCAGAAAAAGCTGTGAATACAAGATCTCCGGCATAAGGATGCCTTGGGTGAACTGGAAGTTGATTGCAATATTCAACCTCTCTTATAACCGAGTTAATATCTGAGAAATTAAGCTCTGGATCTATTCCTTGGGTGAGTAAATTGAGTGCGATTGTTACTATGTCAACGTTACCAGTTCTCTCTCCATTCCCAAATAAAGTACCCTCAACCCTATCAGCACCTGCCATGAGGCCAAACTCAGAGGCTGCAACTGCCGTTCCACGATCATTATGAGGATGCAATGAGAGAGAAATACTTTCACGATTTTTTAAGTTTTCATTCATCCACTCTATTTGATCACCATAGATATTTGGCGTTGCCATTTCCACAGTTGCTGGAAGATTAATGATGATTTTTTCTGATGAAACATCTTTTAAGATATCTACCACAGCATCACAAACTTCTGCTGCATAATCTAGCTCTGTACCAGTAAAACTCTCAGGAGAGTATTCAAAAGACCATTTTGTTTCTGGATTAGCTAATGCTAGTTGTTTAACCAGCGATGCACCGTCGGTTGCTATTTTTTTTATACCCTTTTTATCTTGATCAAAAACAACTTTTCTTTGCAGGGTGGAAGTTGAATTATAAAAATGAACAATAGCTTGAGAGGCTCCTTGAAGAGACTCAAAAGTTCTTTCAATTATATGATCGCGTGCCTGCGTTAGAACTTGGATTGTGACATCTGAAGGTATTTTCTTCTCTTCTATTAACCATCGAACAAATTCAAAATCTGTTTCTGAGGCAGCAGGGAAACCCACTTCAATTTCTTTAAATCCAAGATCACAAAGCAGTTTGAACATTCGTTTTTTTCGTTCATGCCCCATGGGCTCAATGAGAGCTTGATTGCCATCACGCAGATCAACAGAACACCATCTAGGAGCTGATTGAATTACCTTATTTGGCCAATTTCTTCCCTTTAAAGGAATAGGCTCAAAAGGTTTGTATTTTTTTATTAAATCTTTCATGATTGCTTCTGTGATGCTATCAAATAAATCTCAATATATTCTCTCTAAAATTGGCATTCCTCTATTTGAGGATGCAAAAAATCCTTCTGTAAATGCTGAAATCAACATCCACTTCTTTAAAAAGGACAATATTCTAACATTACATCTTAATTCTGTAGATGAATACTCAGAAAAAGAGAGAAACTTACTTGAAGGTATTATTGAAGCAATTCATGGAGTCAGGGAATCAGCCTCCCAAGGAGTCATTACTTCTTCAACTGCAGACCCACTTGATAAAACATTTTTTCAAGATACCTCTTCTCTTAAAGCTGCATTAGTATTTTTTGATCTGGAGCATCCTATAGGCGACATAAATTTTATTATTTCACCTTCATTAGAGTCAATGCTATCTAATCCTAGCCTCAAAAAAGATCTTTGGAGCAAGCTCAAGCCTTTGCAGTCTTCTTAAATGACCATTTCAATCAGACCTGCAAGCTTGGACGATATTTCGGCTATTTTAGAGATTGAAAATAAGACCAATCAGATGCCATGGACGGAAGCTCAATTTATATCCTCAATGGAAGTTGGTCACTACTCTGTGGTACTTCAAGAAGAAGATAATATTTTAGGATTTGCTATATATTCTCCGATAATTCCCGAATCACATTTATTAAATATTGCCATTCATCCAAATCATCAAGGCAGAGGATTGGGAGACAAGCTGCTGCAAAAAATCATTTTTCAAAACAAAACAATGGGTGTGAAAGTGATCTCACTGGAAGTGAGAGTTTCTAATCTTCCTGCGATTGCTCTATATGAGAAGAGGGGATTTTTTAAGGATGCTATTCGTCCCAACTATTACAGTGGCTCCCCCAAAGAGGATGCTTTGCTGATGAGTTTAAAGATTTAGCTTATAGAATTTTTTGTAACTCAGACTCGATGGCTGACTCACCATCTTTAGGCGCAAATCTTTTGACGACCTGACCATCTTTATTTACAAGAAATTTAGTGAAATTCCATTTCACCGCTTCGGTGCCTAGAATTCCAGGAGATTCATGTTTTAAATATTTAAACAAAGGGCTGGCATTCGATCCATTGACCTCAATTTTATCAAACATCTTAAATGAGACATTGTATGTAAGATCACAAAACGATTGAATTTCTTCATTGGTCCCAGATTCTTGAGCTCCAAATTGATTGCATGGAAAACCTAGAACCTCAAGACCTTGGTCACGATATCTTTCATATAGATTTTGAAGGTCTTTATATTGAGGTGTAAAGCCACATTTACTGGCCACATTAACTATTAATAGTGTTTTGCCTTTGTAATTACTTAAATCCACTGAATTCATTTCAATGTCTTTAACGCTTATGTTGTATAACTCACTCATGCAGAACTCCTAATTTTGAATTTAGATTATACGGAATAAAACAAATATAATCATCGGATGGAAACTAAATGGAAGTCATTCTCTGCACTCACAAAAGCTGAGTTATACGAATTGCTTAACCTGCGTCAGCAGGTTTTTGTTGTGGAGCAAGATTGCCCATTTATTGATGCTGATTTTAAAGATCAAGATTGCGATCATTTGCTTGCATACCAAAATAATGAACTGGTGGGTTACTTAAGAGTGGCAAAGCCTGGAAAAAGATATGAAGGGCCTGAGATAGGTAGAGTATTAACCGCAGATAAAATAAGAAGGCAGGGTGCAGGAAAAATTCTTACTCAGAAAGCCATTGAGTTTTGCGCCTCTAAGTACCCCAATTACGAGATAAGCTTATCTGCACAATATAGACTTTTAAACTTTTATCAGGGCTTTGGTTTCGTTTCGCAAGGAGAAGTGTATTTAGAGGATGATATCGAACATATCAAGATGACCCTGACCCCCGCATCAAATCAAAAGCATATTTTTCAATGGAACTTTGGCATTCACCCTTTGTTAGTTTTGGGTGGAATCCTTTCTATTGGAATCATAGGGTCAAGTTTTATTAAGGAGATTGATGTCTCTCAGCTTAACTGGGTTGCTAAAATCGACGAAAGGGCAATTTCTAAAGAGAAGTATGAGATTTATTTAGAATCAATTGCTCAGTCAAGGAAAACTGGATTGATTGAGTCGGATCCTGAAAATATCCTGGAAAGAATGATCGATGAGGAGTTGTTGATACAACGAGGTATTGACCTTGGAATGATTGAGAATGACCCTGAGATCAGAAGCATGATTATCCAAAAAATGATTGGTTCAATCATTGCAGAAACAAATGATTTGCGTATATCGCGGCAAGCTCTTGAAGATTTTTACTCCATAAATAAGGATTTATTTACGCCCAGTCCCAAGTTGCAACTTTTAAAGCTAAGCTTTAATAGCAATCAAAATATCTCTGGCAATCAAGCAAGAGATTTACTTATTGCAGGCGATCTTGTTGCTGCAAAGCAGCTTGCTGAAAATGAAGTTATTAGCCTGCCTAATGTTTTGCTGCCGGCAATGAAAATTAGGGAATACATTGGACCTTCTCTCACCCAGATTGCATTGAGCCTAGAGGAAGGTGAGGTGAGTGAGCTGATAGAGCTTGATGGAAATTTTCATTTATTGGTGCCACTGCAAAAAATTATATCCAGCGCGCCTGAGTTTAACGATGTTTATCAGCAAGTGGAGTCTGAATTTATTCGATTCAAAGGGGAGGAATTGTTAGACGAATATTTAGAAGATCTCAGAAATTGGTATGACGTTGTAAAGGCAAATGACCTCTAAAAAACTTTTACTTTTATTTATCTTTCAGCTCTTGCTACCGCTGGAAGCTCATAATCGTAGCGAATCTTATTCAAAGTTTCAGTTTCTCAATCTTGAAAGTGGAGTCGAGGTTAGGATCACGGGAACAATTAAGCGGGGTATTTTTGAAGCTTTAAATCCAGGTATAACCTTTCAATCATATGAAGATTTTATAAATTATTTGGGTGAAGCAATTATTCTTGGAGATGCATGCAAGTTAAATCAACCAGTAGAGTTCAATGAAAATAATGCGGCTGGCGTTTTAAAATTTTACTGGAATTTTCAGTGCTCAACATTGCCATCCAATGTCTCAATTTCTTTATTTCAAGACCTAGGCGTTACTCATACCCATATTGCTAGGGGGGTCATAGATGGTCAAACCATTCCTGAATTTATGTTCGCAAGTCAAACCGATGTTTGGCAGATCAATTCTTTGTCTCAACCCAATAGAAATCAAAGCTCCTATTGGGGTTATTTAATTTCAGGTATCGAGCATATTCTAAGCGGCTGGGATCATCTAGCATTTTTGCTGGGTCTTATTCTGCTCTATCAAGGTAGAAACCTCGTTATTGCCATTACTGGATTTACTATCGGGCATAGCTTAACCCTTGGCCTTGGTGCTATGAATGTTTTGAGAGTGCATTCAGAAATGGTTGAGATTTTAATAGGATTTTCAATATTGCTTTTAGCCGCTGAAAAATTTTTCAAGCATCACTATGAATTTGATAAGGGAATTAAACATTTAATATTTGCATCTATTGCATTATTTCCATTAGCGATATTTGGAGTTCTAGAGCCTCTATTAATATTAGGCTTAGCATTATTCCTAACCATCTATTTAAGCCTAACGCATCATTATTCTTCAGCTTGGATCCCCTTGATGATTACTGTATTTTTTGGATTAATTCATGGGCTTGGATTTGCTTCATCAATTGCAGAAGTAGGCATTCCCCAAGATCGATTGTGGCAGATAATCTTAAGTTTCAATCTTGGAGTTGAGTTGGGTCAGTTAGCCGTAGCTTTTGCAATACTCGGCTTATTCGCATTAGCAAAACGTTATTTTTCTCAATCTTATTATGGTTCTATTCATAATATTACGGGTGCTGTAGTATTCTCTATGGGAACTTTTTGGTTTGTTACCAGGGCTATGGGAATATGAAATTTGCAATACCTCTTTCAATGTTACCAATGGATGAAATAAAACCATTGGGTATAGCTGCTGATGAGATTGGGTATGATTTCCTTGCTGTATCAGATCATTTAATTCATCCAGAAAATTTTTCAGTTCCTTACCCATACACTGATGATGGAAGTGTTAGATGGGAACAGGGAACTGATTGGCCAGACCCAATAAATTCATTATCTTTTCTTGCTGGAGCTACAAAAAATATTAGATTCTATACTAGTGTCTATGTTCTTCCGGCTAGAAATCCACTCAGAGTAGCTAAAGAAGTATCCACTCTTGATGCAGTGTCTAATGGACGGTTTGATTTAGGAATAGGCATGGGGTGGATGCCTGAAGAATTCGAAGCGGGTGGTCAAGAGTTCCGACGAAGAGGAGCTCGAGCTGATGAAATGCTTGAGATTATGAAGCTACTTTGGTCGGGTGAGATGGTTGATTTCAAAGGCCAATTTTTTAATTTCAAAAAATTAGAGATGTTGCCTTCACCAAAAACAGACATTCCTATCTATGTTGGCGGCTTTTCAGAGCCAGCTCTTAACAGAGCAGCAAGGCATGATGGCTGGATCTCAGATATGCACAGTTTGAGTGAGCTCGAAGCCTTAATGGCAAAGTTAAATGAAAAAAGACAGAAGCTACCTCCTAAAGAAAACTATGAATTTATTTGCTTTAGTTGCTGGGATGCTTTTAGCCTTGAAGGTTTTGGTCAAATGAAAGATCTAGGTGTCACGACCATGACCACATACCCATGGATGCTCTATGGGACGATGAATGATGCTCCCTTAGAGGAAAAGATCGAAGGCATGGAAAAATTTTATAATGAAATTATTTGTAAATTGAAATAGCGATTAATCCAATCCCAATCACCCCTCCCATGAGTCTATAGTTGCTATAATGACTTTATGAAAGTTGTAAGGCTGGTAAAAAATTCAGATTTTAAAAGTGTTGAACATTTAGTCAAGCATTCTGGCAAAGGCATGACCACTATGCCAAAAACGCCTAAAGAGATTAAAGAAAGGATTGCCTGGTCAGAAAAATCTCGCAATAAACAAACCAAGAAGCCCAATCAAGATAGTTATTTATTCGTGCTCGAAGACAATGGCCGCATAGTTGGTTTATCAGCTATATATACTTCAGTTTCGCTGAAGAAACCTTCGGTTTTTTTTAAAAAGTCTATTTCACAGCTTGAATCTAAATCCTTAAATTTTACCAAGGATTTAGATGTGCTTTCTCTGCATCTATGTAAGCAGCCTTATTCTGAACTAGGAACTTTATTTCTTAAGCCGGCTTTCCGAGGAAAGGGGCGAGGCTCACTTCTTTCTTTTTCAAGATTTATTTTTATGTCTGCTCATCAACAACGGTTTGACCCAAAGCTATTCGTTGAAATCAGAGGATTTAAAAATGCTAAAGACGAGTCCTATTTTTGGAATTCATTTAGTAAAACTTTTTTTAATCTTGATTTTTTTAAAGCTGATGAAATAAGTTATATAGACAATCATTTTATTATGGAATCCATTCCCAAATATCCTTTTATCATTGAGCATATGCCAAAAAAAGTACAAAGAGTTATCGGCAAACCTCACCCTAATGCTATGCCTGCATACTCACTGCTGAGAAAACAAAACTTTAGACCTAATGGTTTGATCGATGTTTTAGATGGAGGACCATGCTTGGAGGCAAAAATTAAAGATATCCCCTTGGTTAAATCTGCAAAATTATTTCCTATTGTGATCAAAAGAAATATTAATTTTGATCGATTTGGTTTTATCTCAAATCCATCCATAGAGTCTTTTGCCGTGGTCAAAGAAAATTATGCTTTTGATAAAGATAAGAAGGAGCTTTTCATCTCAGCCAAAGTAGCAAAAGCTTTGAATTTAAAGCCAGGCTCCCTGGCGCAGGTCAACTAATGCTTTACATACAAAATCAATGGTCCGCGGGAAAAGACAAGTTATTTAAATCCATGAACCCATTGACGGGTGAAATAGTTTGGGAGGGCAATTTTGCCAATGCTTCTCAATTAAATGCAGCAATGCATGCTGCCCATAAGAGTCATTCTGAATGGTCGGCTGAATCGATCCAAACAAGAATAAAAATCATTAGAAAATTTTATGCTTTGCTTGAAAAGAATAAGTTGCCAATGACTAAGCTTATTTCAACAGAAACCGGTAAAACTCATGCTGATGCTGCTTCTGAGGTTGCTGCCACTCTGGCCAAGCTTAATAATTCAATTCTTGCCTATAAAAAACGCACAGGTTCTGAAAGAAATTCTCTAGGTCCCATGCAGACAAGTCTTCAACATGCATCCCATGGCGTCATGTCGGTTGTGGGACCATTTAACTTCCCATTACATCTACCAAATGGGCACATCACTCCAGCACTTATTGCCGGCAATACCATCGTTTATAAACCAAGTGAATCGACTCCTATGGTTGCAGAGTACATGATGATGCTATGGGATAAAGCCGGATTACCCGAGGGTGTCATCAATATGATTCATGGGGGTAAAGATATAGTGCAAGGCCTTTGCAAGCATCCTCTAAACAAGGGATTGCTTTTCACTGGTAGCTACAAAGTGGGCAAACAAATTAATAAAATCATGGCTGATTACCCAGAGAAAATCCTTGCATTAGAATTGGGAGGCAATAATCCATTGGTGGTTTGGTCAACTCAAAAAATTAATGCCGCAGTAGATCTTATTTTTGAATCTGCATTTATTTCATCAGGCCAACGTTGCACTTGTGCCCGACGCCTGATTCTTCCTAACACTAATAATGGCAAGAAAATCTTAGCTAAATTGAAGCAGAAGGTTCAATCGCTTTCCTATGCAGATGAAGCAGATCTATACTACGGCCCATTAATCTCACCCAAAGCCACTGATGGATTTTTAGCTTTTCAAGATAAGCTAATCAAGCTGGGTGCCAAATCAATTCTGAAGGCTCGCAAAGTTAGAGGTTCATTTAACTTAGTGACGCCCAGCCTGATCAATATTACCGGCATGAAAAAATCTTATGATGAAGAAAACTTTGGTCCAATGTTGCAGGTGTATTTTGCTGACACCTTTGATGATGCTGTGGCAGAAGCAAATAATACAAAATATGGTTTGGCAGCAGGCCTCATTTCAGACAATGAGAAATTATTCGAGGGATTTACACAAAGAATTAATGCAGGTGTCATCAATTTTAATTCAACTACAACGGGTGCATCTGGAGCCTTTCCATTTGGTGGAATAGGCAGAAGTGGCAATCTGAGACCTGCAGGTTTTTATGCTGCAGATTATTGTGCATGGCCAAAGGCATCAATTGTAAAAAAACTATAGATGACTTATTCGGGGGAGATTAATTTTGATGGTTTAATTGGACCGACGCATAATTATGCGGGCTTATCACAAGGTAATTTAGCCTCACAAAAACATCTTAACCAAACTTCAAATCCTCAAGCCGCTGCATTGCAGGGTCTTGATAAAATGAGGCTCATTATGGATCAAGGGATTCCACAGGGATTTTTCTTGCCTCATGAGCGCCCACACTTAATGACTCTTAGGGCTCTAGGATTTGGTGGCACAGATGAAGAGGTCATCAATCAAGCAACCAAACAAAATCCAGCTTTATTAAAAAATGTTTATTCTGCTTCATCAATGTGGGCAGCCAATGCAGCAACTTTCTCTCCTAGTATTGATAGCTATGATCAAAATATCCACATTACTCCAGCCAATTTAAATTCCATGTTTCACCGTTCAATTGAACATGAATTTACAAAGACTCAATTAGAACTTATGTTTGGCGGAGTTGCTAAGGTGCATGATCCAATTAAAAATATTTCAGGTTATGGTGATGAGGGGGCTGCAAATCACCTAAGAGTAAGTGCGCAGCATCTCATGCCAGGCTTTCAGATTTTTGTCTATGGAAGTT
>JADHNM010000013.1 GCA_016779505.1 SAR86 cluster bacterium | reverse complement strand
CCAGCATGATCTGTTCCAACTTGCCATAAGGTATTTTTACCAGACATTCGATGGTATCGAATTAAGCAATCCATGATGGCATTTTGAAACCCATGCCCCATGTGCAATGTTCCGGTTACATTTGGGGGAGGAATGGCTAGTGAATAAGACTCCGATCCATCACCCGGTTCAAACAGACCGGAATCTTCCCACTCTTGATAGAGTTTTTGCTCTATCTCAGATGGGTCATATGGCTTCTTATCCATTACCTACAAAGATCTGAAAAAGTCTTATAAATTTCCATTTAAAATTAATTCAGCTAACAATGGAACTGGTCTGCCAGTGCCTCCTTTTTTTGCGCCACCATTCCAGGCACTTGCTGCAATATCCATGTGAGCCCATTTAAAATCTTGTGTAAAGTTGGACAAGAAAGAGGCAGCATGAATGGTTCCAGCCTCTCTTCCACCACCAATGTTTGCAAGGTCCGCAAATTTTGTTTTAGTGCAATGCGCATATTCTTCCCAAAGTGGCAGTTGCCAAGCTCTGTCACCAGATTTTTCTCCAGCTGCTAGAATTTTGTCAGCAAGAGCTTGGTTATTGGCCATCACACCGGTAGCTGGACTACCAAGGGCAACAACCACGGCACCGGTTAAAGTAGCCATATCAATTACATGACTCGGCTTAAATTTCTTTGAGTAAGTCAATGCATCACATAGCACCAATCTACCCTCAGCATCAGTATTTAAAATTTCGATTGTTTGACCTGACATGGAAGTAACCACATCACCAGGTTTAGTAGCACGTGCAGAAGGCATATTTTCAGCACAAACTAACAAGCCTACAACATTCACTTTAGCCTTAAGCCTTGCAAGGGTTTGCATAATTCCAAAAACAGACGCAGCCCCACACATATCCCATTTCATTTCATCCATGGTAGAGCTAGGTTTAAGTGAGATTCCACCGGTATCAAAAGTAATACCCTTTCCCACAAGAACAATAGGTTGCTTATCTTTTGGGCCACCTTTATATTCGATGGTCATCATTCTTGGCGGCTCATCACTGCCTTTGGCAACAGAAAGGTAAGATCCCATTTTTAATCTTGCAAGATCTTTTTCATTTAAGCTTGAAATTTTCAAGTTAGGGAAATCTTTCTTAAGAGCTTTGGTTTTTTGCTCAATAATCCTTGGTGTGCAATGATTTGCAGGTAAATCACCAAGATGTTTCGTAGCATTCATTCCCTCACCAACAGCATGACCGAGTTTTACAGCATCTCTAAGTGATCTAAGTTTTGCTGGAGTTATGCCAGCAAATAAGAGAGCGCCTTTCTTGACTGTGACAGGTTTGGCAGTTTTATTTTTCGTTACATTAAAAGTATAAGCTGCTGCTTCAAATGTTCTAGCTGCCACTTCAGCGGCCCACACTAAATCAAAATCTTTTGATGTGGTTGAGCTCATAAGATATGCAAAATCTTTTGCTTTGGCTGATTTCACCAAGCTCATAATCTCTTCATAATAACGAAGCACCAAAAAGCTTGCTGCTTTTGCATCCGGCTCTTTAATTAGTAGAATATTTTTAGCTGCAACCTTAGCAGGAGCTGGAAGGAAAATAGACTTCCTTGATCCACTATTAATTTCTTTAATAGATTCTTGTACCAATGATTGTGCAATTGATTGCAGGCCTTTAAGCTCAGCTGCTGCAGATGTTTTTTTATTAACCGCAATAATTAAGAGATCTGTTTTAACTTTTAAAAGATCTGCAGAATTAATATTGTTTGCTGTTAGACTTGATAAGACTTTGTAAGTCATAAACCATACTCCTGATAAAAATTACTGATAAGATATTTATTGTAATGCATCAAGATCGCTAAAGGCATGTATAAAAAGAATATTCTTGCAATTCATTTAAATTCTCAAATTGTTAAGGGTTTTACTGCAATATTATTTATCCTGACTGCATTAATTTTTTCATCTAGGCTTGTTGGTTATTTTGAACAAGCTGCGGCAGGAAGCTTAAATCCAGATATCATTTTTTCTGTAATTTTTCTTAGATTGCCTGATTTTTTGGCATTGCTTATACCTTTTGCTTTTTTTTTAAGTCTTTTGTTGGTTGTATCTGAACTCTATCAATCGAATGGAATCTACGCTTATTTTTCTGCTGGTGTATCTCGATTGAGACTTATCAAACATATAATGCCATTTTTTTTCATTACTTTAATTTCTTGTTCGCTGATCAGCGTTTATCTGGCTCCATATGGGAAGGCTCTTTCTAAAAGTTTAATAGCTGAGCAATCATATGAGGATAAGCTTGGAATGCTGCAACCTCAATCATTAATCAATCTTGATGAGGCTGGCAGCTATCTTTATTTTGATTCATACGATGGCGAACGAATGACCGGGGTAACTTTTTTTGTTCAAGATGATCCTTCTTTATCAATTATCAAGGCAGATCTGCTTGAAATCTCAAATCAGGATAATAATATGATTTTAGATTTTAAGAATGGATCTATTTATCCAGACTTAAACAGTGCCAACAAAATCGATGCCTCATTCAAAGAGTTAACTCATTCTATTGGAGTTGGGCAGACACCAAGCAAATCATTCACTCTTTCAAAATTGCTTGACTATAAAAATAAATCTAATTTTATTGAGAGCCAATGGAATGCAAGTATTCCGGCCATGCTTGTGGCATTGCTGGTGCTAAGTTTTGTTTTTGGAAAAGAAAACCCCAGATCAGGAAGGGAAGGCAGTCTTGTTACCGGCGTATTAATTTATATTTTTTATTTAAGTGTTTTGGTTGCATTTAGAGAGAGTTATTCAGATAACTCAAATTTCTATTACTACTTACTATGGCCTGTACATTTGGCATTTTTATCTTTTGGCGCCATGTTTTTTTGGTTTGATGGAAGAGTCTCATTAAAAAGTTTTTTTTCTAATTCAAGAATGAAAACCATTTCACTTATCTTTTTCATTTTTCTTTTATTAGCCTGGTTAAGCACGTGATGAACAATATTCTTAATATCTATTCCAGACACCTAATCAAAAAAACTTTTCTAATTTCAGCACTGGTCTGGATAGTGATGCTATTTCTTGATTTATCCGTCACTCTGGTCATGGAGCTTGAAAATTTAGACGATGATAATGGTTTTATTTCAATTTTTAATGTTGTGCTGTATGAGCAATTGCATAAAGGAATGCAATATCTTGAGAGTTCTATGCTAATAGGTACATTGATAGCGCTATCAATATTTAATCAGCAGGGCAATTTAGTTTTTTTACGATCAGCGGGATTATCGCCTTTAAAAATTGTTTTAATATCAGGTCTAGGCCCAATAATATTATCATTGGCATTAATTTTTTTTGACGAAACATTTTTCTTGGACTTATCAAAAAAATCTAAAACAATGAATCAACCCACTGGATCTGCCGAGGTATTTCAATGGGAAATATCTGAAAAAAATTTAATTGGCCTCAGACGCATAAATAGCAATCAGGCTGAGGCAATTCAAATTATAGAATTTAACGATAATCAAAGAATTGCTTCATCTTCTTCATTTCAAGAGGGTAAATTAGATCAGGGTCAATTGGTAATTCTAGATTCTCCCTCTCAGCCAAGCTTTGAATTCCCTTCATCATTTTTACTATCAAATAATGTTCTAGAAACCTTTTCTTTATCTTCGTTGCTTGATTTAAAAAGAACTTATCAGCTTGATAAGGATTTGCAAAAAATTGACTCATTAATATATGCAAGAGTGCTTTTACCAGTATCGATTATTGCAATAATTTTTTTAGCAGGCAGCTTGATGTTTGATAGTTTGCGCTTAACAGGAGTGGGTCGACAAATTATCATAGGCATTTCACTTGGGCTTATTTATGACTTAACAAAAGATTTAAGCGTTGCATCATTTCTGACTTATCAATGGCCAATATTAATTGCACATCTTCTGCCAATTATGATTTTAATTGGGATCGGAGCATATAAATTTCAGAGAATCTAGCTAAATTTTTTTCAATCTAGTTTTTGAAAGAATGTCATTTACTGCAAGTTTTTTTGAATCTGCATAAATAAGGAATAGAGGCATACCTAGAAGAGCTAACATTCCACAATTAACTAAATACCTTAAAAATGTTTGCTTAAGAGTAATATGATCCAAATTTGGATCAGCATTAACAATTTTAAATTTCCAAACCTGCATGCCAAGAGTTTGACCATTTTTGATCCAGAAAAATGTAAAGAATAACCATCCGCTTATGAAGACCAGCAAACTTCCTATGACCGGATGCAAGATTTCACCACCATTTAACCAAAGTGCTAAAGAGCCGACTAGAAACCAGACCCCAAGAAGCAAAAAGAAGTCATAAATTGAAGCTATGATTCTAAGAAAGGGCCCTACGTAAGGTGTTTTATCCATTAGTTTGATATAGTATTCTCTTAAATCATAACTCAAATAATATGAATACAAGTAATACTTTTTTTGGGCATCCTATTGGATTAAGAACACTTTTTTTAACTGAGATGTGGGAGCGCATGTCCTATTATGGAATGCGTGCCTTATTGGTCTTATATATGACAGGTGCTGTTACTGGCTTTAATCCTGGCTTGGGTTGGTCTCAAGTCGAATCCCAAGCAATTTATGGTATTTATTCGGGCATGGTTTATTTTATGGTTGTTCCAGGAGGATGGATTGCAGATAACATCTTGGGACATCAGAAAGCAGTATTAATAGGAGCTTTAATAATTGCTTTAGGTCACTTTACTTTAGCTATTCCTATTGAACAGACCTTTTTCTTAGGGTTGATTTTTGTTGTATTGGGCACTGGCCTTCTTAAGGGAAATATTTCTACTATTGTTGGCCAGCTCTACGATGGTCAGGATGATCGAAGGGATTCTGGTTATACGATTTTTTATATGTCTATCAATATAGGCTCCACTTTAGGATTTTTAATTTGTTCATACTTGGGCGAGAAGATTGGTTGGCATTGGGGTTTTGGCGCTGCAGGAATAGGAATGACTTTTGGTGTAATTCAATATATCAAGCATAGACATTTATTGGGAGATGCTGGTATGTATCCCAATGAAATGTCAGATGAAAAACGCAAAAAATATACAAATTACTTAAAAGTATCTCTTGTGGCGATGTTCATGGTTATAGGTGCTGGCCTATTTGGTTTCATTGTTATTGATCCAAGATTTTTTGCTGAGCAGTTTGCTTACTTTCTTACAATAGTTGCTGGTTTATATTTTATTTATTTATTCCTTTTTGCAGGGCTCAATGCTTCTGAAAGAAAAAATTTAATTCTTTTATTTTTACTCTTTATTGGCGCTGCTGCTTTTTGGTCAGGCTTTGATCAATCCGCAGGCTCATTAAATATTTTTGCAAGAGACTATACAGATTTATCAGTTGCTGGTTACAAGATTCCAGTTGGATGGCTTCAGTTTGCGAATCCAATAATTGTTGTTTTGTTTGCTCCAATCTTTGCTGGAATCTGGGCTCAGTTAGCCCGAAAAAATTTAGATCCATCTTTACCATTTAAATTTGCTATTGGACTTTTATTTATGGCATTAAGCTTCTTTGTGATGATCATCGCAGTTAATTTAGCAATTGAATCCTCTCCAGTTGGCATGCAATGGCTCTTGCTGACTTATCTTTTTCAAACATGGGGTGAGCTGGCCTTATCTCCTATAGGTTTATCGGCTTTTTCTCGCTATGGTCCTAAGCGTTACATGGGGCAGATGTTTGGTTTGTGGTTCTTAGCCAGTGCAATTGGAGGCGTTCTTGCAGGATTGCTTGGAGGGGAGGCTCTAGATGGAGGGCTTGAAACCATTTCACCAGTCTTTGAATTTATGATTCAGTATTATTTGGTAATTGCATTAGCATTAATTGCTTTATCTTTTGTAATAAAAACTGCAAAAGATTAAGCGTTATGAGCTGAAGTGATTATTTGTTTCAACAAGTATTTGCTGGTAAATCTCTTGTAATTGCACTAAGTCTTTTAATGAGATTTTTTCATCTATTTGGTGAATGGTCTGATTTCTTGGTCCGAGCTCAATCACTTCAGATCCTGATGGTGCAACCCATCTTCCATCAGATGTGCCACCTCCATTATCGATTCTAGCCTCTTGACCATTAATTTTGCATAAGGCCTTTTGAACAATAGACAGCATTTCAGTTTTTTGCGTTAAATAGGGCTGCGCATTTAAAGTCCAGTCTATTTTAAAAGTGCATTTTGATTTTTCTAAAATTTTAATAAATCTTTCTTTAAGAGATTCTTGGGTGGATTCTGGAGAAAATCTAAAATTAAAGAGCATGTTTAAATGTCCCGGCACTACATTTGTAGCCCCTGTTCCAGATTCAATATTTGAAATTTGAAAGGATGTTGGATCAAAATACTCATTGCCTCCATCCCAAATGATTTGATTCAGCTCGGTAATTATTGGCCCAACTTCCAAAATAGGACTAATAACCTTATGCGGATACGCAACGTGACCTTGTTTGCCTATCAGCTTCAGCTTGCCGCTTAAAGATCCTCGTCGACCAACCCTCAATACGTCCCCAACCATGTCAGATGAGCTCGCTTCACCAACCAAGCAATAGTCTATAAATTGATTTTGTCTTGAAAGAGAATCTATCAGGGTATTGATTTTTCCATCAGTTGGCTCACCTTCTTCATTACTAGTTAACATAACCCATATTTGAAAATTAGGCTTTGGATTATCAGCTAAAAAATTTTTTATTGATTGGATAAAAACAGCAACACTGCCTTTCATATCCGCCGCTCCTCTTCCTATTAATTCTCCATCAATAATATTTGCTTCAAAAGGATGCGATGTCCATTCTTGTTCTGGACCAGAGGGCACAACATCAGTATGCCCAAGATAGCAAAACACTTTTCCTGAATCGCCATACTTTGCTAAGAGCGTCTCACAATTCAACTCTGGAATTCTCTCTATTTGAAAGCCTAATGGGCTTAATTCTGCTTCTATAAGTTCAAAACAACCCCCATCTTTTGGAGAGATAGATTTTATTTTAATGAGTGATTGAGCGAGCTCTAGAGCAGACATATATTATTAGTTTTTATGAAGAGTTTGGTTTAATGCTATGGATTTAGAGTTAATTCTTGCTTCAATAGCTCCACTTTGAGAGTTTCTAATAAATAATAAATTATCTTGTCCTGCAAGCTCTGATGCCTTAACAACTGACCCACTCTCGTTATCAGAATTATAAGTTGTAATTTTTGATCCACCTGTTAAATAGAGGCCTGCTTCAACAATGCAATTGTTACCTATTGGAATGCCTAATCCAGAATTTGCTCCAAGGAGACAATTTTCACCAATGGATATTTTTACATTGTTACCCCCTGAGAGTGTTCCCATTGTGCTGCAGCCACCTCCCAAATCTGAGTTTTTGCCAACTACAACCCCCGCAGAGATTCTTCCTTCTATCATTGCTGAACCAAGTGTCCCTGCATTGAAATTTACAAAACCTTCATGCATGACAGTTGTTCCTTCACTTAAGTATGCTCCAAGCCTGACTCTGCTTGCATCGGCGATACGAACTCCTGGAGGAATAATATAGTCCGTCAAGCAAGGAAATTTATCAATTGATTTAATTTCAAGTGGCTGATTATTTATTTGTGCAGAAAGAATTTTTTCTTCAATCCCATCCAGCTCTACTGGTCCCTGGTTAGTCCAGGCTACATTTAAAAGAGAATCAAAAAGGTTTTCAAGATTTAATGAATTGGGTAAAAAGTACTTATATGAAATTAGATGCAGCTTTAAATATGCTTCTTCAATGCTTTCAATAGGGCGATTATCTAAAATTTTGCATAAGACCAAAGTTTTATTTTTATCAAGATTATCAATGGCTATTTTTAAACTTTCATCTTGCAGATTAAGCTGAGCAACATCTTTTATTTCAGTCACATCTTCACTCAACAAGGCATCCCACTTCTCATACATGAGGCTAATTTGATCTTCACCGTTTTTAAAGCTAATGCACGGATAAAAGGCATCTAATATATTGCCGGAGGTGCCTTTGGTTGCAATACCAAGGCCAATTAATGGGAAGTTATTCATATGCTTATTATAGGCAGTCTTAGTGTTAATTTCAGAGCTTAAAGGTTCTTTAGCCTCTTTTGCAACTGATTAGTTTTGTTTTGAGAAATGCATAATTTAGTTTTCTCATCAATTACAGTGAAATTATCCTCCACTTTTTCTCCTAGAGTTGTAATTCTTGCAGAGTCAATGCTGATACCGTGATCTAAAAATATGTTCGCGACTTTTGAGAGTAAATTTGGTTGATCTAAGGTTTCTATAGTAATCAAACTAGCATCTCTTTTTTTTGAAGGAGAAACATTTACTCTGGTAGGGTATTCGAAAACTTTTTTATGTGCTGCTTTTGATTTAGCAGTTACTTTAAAATTCTCTGAAGATATTGCATTAATGATTTTTTGTTCAATGTTTTGAATATCCCTTTGGATTAAATTACCTCCAAGGATTTTATGCTTACAAATAAAAGTATTCATTGCATATTTCCCATCCTTAGTCGTATGAATGTCTGAATCAATGGTTTCGAGTGAGAGCTGCTCAAAGCTTCGAACAGTTTTTAGAAATAATCCGGCTTGATTGGGTGTGAAAATAAATATCTCAATAAGATTTTTTCTGGTGTTTACAAACACAGATGTTTTTCCTTTGGATGCAGCCACAGTCTTCGCTTGGTTGGAAAGTTGCGCCAGTTGATACTTAGAAAAATACGCATCAGGTAACTGACCCCAAACTTCATTCAATAAATCATGTCCTTGCTTGATTACATTTGCTGATGAAACTTTTCTTTCATTAACAATTGATTGATTAGATTGCGCTTCCTCAAGATTCAACTTTCTCCTCGATGACATGAAAAGTTGCTTTAACAAATCATGCTTCCATGAGTTCCATAGGGTTGGATTAGTACCTCTGATGTCATTGATGGTTAGCATATAGATATAATTCAGTTTTTCGATGGTGTTTACATTTTTAGTAAAATTGATGATTGTTTCAGGATCATGCACATCAGTTTTTTGTGATATAGATGACATTATGAGATGGTTTTTTACAAGCCAACATAATAGCTCGGTATCATGAATGGAAAAATTCAATCTTTTGCAGAATCTCTCAACTATCTTTTCCCCTATCTCAGAATGATCTCCGCCTTTGCCTTTTCCAAGATCATGAAAAATTCCAGCAAGATATAAAAGCTCAATCTTTGGTAGTTTATTAATTAGCTCATGTTCAATTTGCATTGATTGATTCTCTTTTCCAATTTGCATTTGTCTCATGTTCCTCACTACCTTGAAAGTATGCTCATCAACTGTGTATACATGAAACATATCAAACTGCATTTGACCTTCAATTTCTCCAAATTCAGGAATCAGCAACCTCATTAAACCTAATTGCTTAAGTTTTTTGAGTATGGTGGAAAGATTCGTAGTAGATTTTAGTATTTGGAGAAATTGAGCTCCTGCTTCAGGTAATAAAAAATACTTAGGATCAATCTTGGGCAAAGATCCCTGTATTTTTCTGATGGATTTAAAATCGAGACCATTAATTTTTTTGAGTTTTCCAACCTGGATCAAGCTATCTAAAATTAATTCAGGCCTCTTAGTGAGATCAACACTATCTGCAATTCCAAGTCGATCTTTAAAAATATAGTAATTTTTTGTGTAAGGCCTTTTGAGTATAGTTAATTGATCATCGTATGCCTGAAAAACAAGCTCATTAAAGTCAGATAGATTGGAAGCATGCAAGAAAAATGTTCTCATGAATTTCTCAACTGCAGAAGATTTTTTAGAGGCTTTGAGTTTAGCTTTTTTAGCAAGCAGCAGTTGGTTCTCAAAGCTAATTCGATTTGCGCTACTTTCGAGGTTTATAAAAAATCTTAGAGTTTTAATGTGGGCGTATGATTCATTGATGCTAGCTATCTCTTTTTTGGAGAACATTTTTGCTGTTACACAATCTTGTAATTTTTTAATTTCAAAGCAATGTTCTAGTATCCAAAAAGCAGTTTGAAAATCTCGCAAGCAACCTGGAGACTCTTTGAGGTCTGGCTCAAGGCTGAATTCAGTTGAATCAAAAGATTGAAATCTTTGATTTTGTTCAATTTGCTTAGCCTTAAAAAACTTAGTTTTGTTCCACTTTTTTGAAATCTTCTTTAAGTCATCATTCAAGCTGACGATTTTGTCTTTTTTGCAGAAAATAATTCTATAGGAAAGATATGAAGTAAATTCTTTTAAATCAGATTTGGTAATATTTTCTATATCTTTTATCGTTCGAACTGAATGCCCGACTTTTACTTTGAGAGTCCAAAGCCATCCAATAAAATCTTTTATGTCCTCAATTTTCTTTGTTTTTGCATTGAATTGAATAATTGAGAGATCAATATCTGAGGAGGGGAATAACTCTTTTCGTCCATAGCCTCCAAGTGCGACTATGGCAAAATCAGTTTCAAGCTTTCTTCGCAAGAATTCCTTTTTAATAATTTCATCAAATTTTTTTGCTCTTTTGGTGAGGAAGGGTTGAATTAATTCAGGCTTTTTAAATACATTAGCAAAACTTACTTCAAAGTTAAGATTAATGCTGTCTAATGCGTCTATCAAAAGGGCTCTTCGCTGCGTTTTGTTAGAACCTCCACGCCAGATGCTGTGACAGCAAGAGTGTGTTCCCATTGAGCTGAATTTCTGCCATCCTTGGTTTCCACAGTCCACCCATCACTTAAGAGTTTTGTATGTTTTGATCCTTGATTGATCATTGGTTCTATCGTGAAACACATACCTTCTTTGATTTCTAGCCCTCTCCCAGTTTTTCCATAGTGAAGAACTTGTGGTTCTTCATGGTAGACCTGTCCTATGCCATGACCGCAATAATCTTCCACAACCGAGTAATGATTTTTTTCTGCATGTTCTTGAATGACTGCACCAATATCCCCAAGATGAGCTCCAGGTTTTACAACATCTATTGCTTTGTATAAACATTCTTGAGTCACTTTAACAAGTCTTTCGTTGTGGGGCTGAGTTTTGCCGACCAAGAACATTTTAGAAGTGTCGCCATGCCATCCATCACGAATGACAGTTACATCTATGTTTAAAATATCTCCATCTTTAAGTATTTTCTTATTTGAAGGAATTCCATGGCATATGACTTGATTAACACTTGAGCAAATTGTTTTTTCAAAACCGTTATAACCTACATTTGCAGGAATGGCTTTTTGTTCATTGACAATAAACTCATAACATCTTTTATCTAAGTCTTCAGTACTAACTCCAGGAACCACAAATGGGGTAATCATTTCTAATACCTCTGCTGCCAATCGGCCTGCAATTCTCATTTGAGATATTTGTTCTTGATTTTTTAAATTAATCTTCATTTTTTTTAAAATTTAATGGACGTTGGGGACTTATCAATATAAAGTACCCTTTTAATGCCAGCGCACAATTTTAGCTCATTAAATCCCCAATTTTCACAATTTTTTGCTTTCTTTTTTACCTTTTTTGAGGGAGATTGTTAATGTCCTTCCCGGCTATTTTAGTTCTTGAAGACGGTTCTTTTATTGAAGGCATTGGGTTTGGCGCTAAAGAGCTATCAGTAGGAGAAATTGTCTTTAATACTTCTATGTCAGGCTATCAAGAAATTATCACTGATCCATCATATGCAAAACAAATCATAGCTTTTACCCATCCGCACATTGGAAATACGGGTATTAATGATGAGGACAATGAATCTGATAGCATTTTTGCTTCTGGAATCGTGATTAAAGATTTACCAAAACATTATAGTAATTGGCGCGCAACACAATCCCTTGATAGTTTCTTGGAATTAAAGAATACAATTGGTATTTCTAATATCGATACTAGGGCGTTAACAGCTAAGTTAAGAGATCACGGGGCACTTAAAGCATGCATTGCTCCTGGCGATAAGGATTCTATATCAACAGTTACAGATGCTTTAAATAAATTTAGTGGATTAGAAGGCCTCGACCTTGCGAAGGAAGTTTCAACTCAAAATGCTTTTTCTTGGGATGAGGGCACTTGGCCAAATTACCAAGAGGTTAAAAATGAAAAATTAATTGTGGCAGTTGATTTTGGAGTTAAGAAAAATATTTTAAGACTCCTTAGAAAACACGTAGGAAAAGTAGAGGTTGTAAATGCTCAGATTAGTTTTAATGAGCTTATGAAGCTGAAACCGGATGGGGTCTTCTTATCCAATGGGCCTGGAGATCCTGAGCCTTGTGATTATGCAATTGAATTAATTCAGCAGCTTCTTGATATTAACATGCCAATTTTTGGGATATGTTTAGGCCATCAACTCCTCGCTCTTTCGGGTGGATGCAAAACATACAAGATGAAATTTGGTCATCATGGTGCCAACCATCCTGTGCAAGATCTTTCAACTAAGGTTGTTTACATTACCAGTCAAAACCATGGTTTTGCAGTTGAGTTTTCTAGCCTGCCTAAAAATATTGAGCCTACTCACATTTCACTATTTGATAAAAGCTTGCAAGGCATAGCATTCAAGGATAAACCTGCTTTTAGTTTTCAAGGTCATCCTGAGGCAAGTCCTGGCCCACATGAGCTAGAGGAACTTTTTGCAAAATTTAATTTAATGATTGAGAGCAATGCCAAAAAGAACTGATATTAAATCTGTCTTAATTATTGGTGCTGGGCCAATAATTATAGGTCAAGCTTGCGAGTTTGATTATTCAGGTGCTCAAGCATGCAAAGCATTAAAAGCGGAAGGTTTTAGAGTCATTCTAGTAAACTCCAATCCTGCAACAATCATGACGGATCCTCTTCTTGCGGATGCTACCTATATTGAACCCATTCATTGGAAATCAATTGAAAAAATAATTGATAAAGAGCGTCCAGATGCATTGCTTCCCACCATGGGCGGACAAACAGGCCTCAACACTGCATTGACATTAGCAAAAGAAGGGGTGTTAAAAAAATATAATGTTGAGCTGATAGGCGCATCAAGAGAGGCTATAGACAAGGCAGAAGACAGAGAGCTTTTTGATAAAACTATGAAGGGTATTGGGATTGAGACACCAAGATCTGGCATTGCGCATTCTATGGAAGAAGCTTTAATTGTTCAAAAAACCCTTGGTTTTCCTTGCATTATCCGCCCTTCTTTTACCTTAGGTGGCTCAGGCGGAGGAGTTGCTTATAACATTCAGGAATTTAAAGAAATTTGTGAAAAAGGACTAGATTTATCTCCAACAACTGAACTTTTGATTGATGAATCTTTGCTTGGCTGGAAGGAGTTTGAGCTAGAGGTAGTAAGGGATAAAAATGATAATTGCATCATCATATGCTCTATAGAAAATTTAGATCCGATGGGTGTACATACCGGCGATTCGATTACGGTTGCCCCTGCGCAGACATTAACGGATAAGGAGTATCAAATTTTACGCGATCAATCTTTTAAAATTTTAAGAGAAATTGGTGTTGAGACTGGAGGAAGCAATGTTCAATTTGGTATTAACCCTGAAAATGGACGCGTGGTTGTGATTGAAATGAATCCTAGGGTAAGTCGCTCATCAGCTTTAGCTTCCAAAGCAACAGGTTTTCCAATTGCAAAAGTTGCAGCATTATTATCTGTTGGATTTACTCTGGATGAACTTCAGAATGATATAACTAATGGCTTAACACCTGCATCTTTTGAACCCTCTATAGATTATATAGTTACTAAAATTCCAAAGTTTGCTTTTGAAAAGTTTCCTCAGGCAAATGACAGGCTCACCACTCAAATGAAGTCTGTTGGCGAAGTAATGGGTATTGGGCGAACTTTTCAAGAATCTCTTCAAAAAGCCCTGCACAGTCTTGAAGAAGATTTAGATGGCTTCGAAAGCATCCTAGATCATTCTTCTAATCAAAACGATACCTTGCGCTACGAATTGACTTTTCCTGGCTCTAGAAGAATTTTATATATTGCAGAGGCAATCAGATTGGGTTGGGATGCAGGGCAAATAAATCAATACACCGGAATAGATTTTTGGTTTCTATATCAAATTATCGATCTGATTGATGAAGAAAGTATCCTGCAGGATAAAAAACTTCACGAAATAGATTTTGAAACAATGCTTAACCTTAAGCAAAAAGGTTTTTCTGATAAGAGAATTGCTAAATTAACTAGATCAACCTCCCAAGATGTAAGACACTCAAGAAAAAAACTTGGTGTTATTCCAGCTTTTAAGAGAGTTGATACTTGTGCCGCTGAATTTGCTACTGAAACTGCATATATGTATTCGGCGTATGAGGGTGAGTGTGAATCTCGCCCTACCAGTAACAAAAAGGTTATTGTTTTAGGAAGCGGCCCAAACAGGATCGGACAGGGCATAGAGTTTGACTATTGTTGTGTTCATGCTTCATTTGCGCTTCAAGAAGAGGGTTATGAGTCAATTATGATCAACTGTAATCCTGAGACCGTTTCAACTGATTATGACACCTCCAACAGGTTATATTTTGAGCCAATCACTGAAGAGAAAGTCTTAGATATTATTGATCTAGAAAAACCTGAGGGAGTGATAATCCAATTTGGCGGACAGACACCTCTAAAACTTTCCGAAGTTTTATTATCCAACAATGTAAAAATTCTTGGCACAGACGTAGATGCTATTGATAGATCAGAGGACAGAGAGAGATTTCAATCCCTTGCACATCAACTCAAGCTCAGACAACCACCCAATCGCACAGTGAAAAATCTTCAAGAGGCTATTGATGCGTCTGAAGAGATTGGATTTCCGATTGTTGTCAGACCTTCATATGTCCTCGGGGGCAGAGCAATGGAGCTTGTTCATAGCCAAACAGAACTTGAAAAGTATCTAAAAGAGGCTGTTGAAGTTTCAGATCAAAAACCAATTTTGCTTGATGGATATTTAACTGATGCTATTGAGGTTGATGTAGATGTTATTTCGGATGGAGTCGAGATTGAGATCGGCGCTATTTTACAGCATATTGAGCAGGCTGGAATCCATTCAGGTGACTCAGCATGCTCTTTGCCACCATATAGTCTGTCAGCAAAAGTAATTGAAGAAATTGAAACACAATCAAAGCAGATTGCTGCAGAGTTAAATGTTATTGGATTGATGAACATTCAGTTTGCTGTTCAAGATGAAAATGTTTTTATAATTGAAGTTAATCCTAGAGCCTCAAGAACTGTTCCATTTATTTCAAAGTGTTTAGGTGAGTCTCTGGTAAAGTCTGCAACAAAAACCATGGTTGGGAAAACATTAAAAGAGATAGGTTTTTCCAATTCACTGCCTAAGAATTATTTTTTTGTAAAAGAAGCTGTTTTACCTTTTGATAAATTTCCTTCAGTAGATCCAATTCTTGGCCCAGAAATGAAGTCTACCGGAGAGGTAATGGGGATTGGTTCAACTTTCGGAGAAGCATATGCAAAAGCTCAAAGAGCTGCAAATAAAATTTTCCCTGATTCAGGCTTAGTATTTATAAGTGTAAAAGAATCTGATAAAAAATATTTACCTAATTTACTTCCATTACTTATTGAGCAAGGTTTTTCATTTATTGCTACCAAAGGAACTGCTGATGCCATTAAAGAACTTGGATACGATGCTCAAATTATTAATAAAGTAACTGAAGGAAGGCCTCATATTGTTGATGAGTTATTAAATAATACTGTAAATTTATTAATTAATACCACTGAAGGACGACAGTCTATTGAGGATTCTGCCTCCATAAGAAGAACAGCATTACAAAATAAATTATTTTGTGTGACTACAATTTTTGGTGCTTTTGCTCTTCTAGAAGCAATGAGCACCAATTCTGATGACTGGATTTATAATTCTTTACAAGAAATAAATTAATTTCATTCATTTGATATAATTTATAAATGGATAAACTCCCAATCACCAAAGCTGGAGAGCAAGAGCTTGCTGAGAGATTGCGTAAGCTTAAGACAAAAGATAGGCCTGAAATATCTCAAGCTATTGCAGAAGCTCGCGCTCATGGAGATCTTAAAGAAAATGCTGAGTATCATGCTGCAAAAGAACAACAAGGTTTTATCGAGGCAAAAATACAAGAAATAGAGCATGCACTCGCCAACGCTCAGGTTATTGACGTAAGAGAAATTCCAGAGACTGGCAGAGTTGTATTTGGCTCAACAATAGATTTGTATGACATAACAAATGATAAATCCATTACTTATAAAATTGTTGGTAACTTAGAATCTAATCCTGAAGTAGGATTGATATCAATTCAAACACCAATTGCTCAAGGCCTTATGGGAAAAAATGTTGGTGATGAAGTCTCAATATCTACCCCATCAGGAACCATTGATCTTGAAATTGAAAAAGTTCAGCATTTATAAAATTTATGCATGCTGATTCATGGGCGCTAAAGGCAAAAAAGCTTGGCTTTCGTTCTCGCGCAGTTTTTAAATTAGAAGAAATATTAACAAAAACTAAAGCGCTTAAGAATAATAGCTTTGTGCTAGACATCGGTTCTGCGCCGGGAGGTTGGTCTGAGCTCATAAAAGCAATGACTCCCTCATCACATGTCTATGCAATCGATCTTCTACCAATGGATCCTATTAATGGTGTAATGTTCTTTCAAGAAGATATTATGGACATTGATGAAATTAAGGAGATTTCTTCGCTAAAATCAAAATTTAACCTTGTTATTTCAGATTTAGCCCCAAATTTAACAGGTATAAGAGCGGTTGATGAAGAAAATATATTTGACTTAAATATCTTTACACTTAAAGCAGCTTTGAATTACTTAAGCAAGAGCAATGGGTCATTCATCATCAAAACGTTTCAGAATAGTTTATTAAAAAAATTAAGGACAGAAATGGAAAAAAGCTTCCATTTAGTTCAAACTTACAAACCTGCTGCTTCAAAGAGTAAGTCAGGAGAAATTTACTTATATGGAGAAGGGCCGCTATGAATTCAGTTTTTAAAAATGCATTAGTTTGGGTTTTATTAGGTTCCGCCTTAATATTTATTTTCAATAATGTTGATAATGCATCTGCCTCAAAGAGGGAAATGATTTCATACAGTCAATTTAAGGAAGAGGTTCTCTCTGATCGAATTGCAAAGATAACCTTCAAAGGCGATCAGATGACTATTTTTGGCGAGCGCCTTGATGGCACAAGATTTGAAACCCGTCATCCTATATACAAAAGAGATGAGTCTGTTGATAACGCAATAGAAGAGCATGGAGTCATTACTGTCTTTGAAAGTGTCGAGCAGCCTTCATTATGGTCACAACTTTTGGTGGGAGCTTTCCCGATTCTATTGCTCTTAGGCATATTTTTCTTTTTTATGCGACAGATGCAAGGTGGTATGTCGGGCAGAGGTGGACCAATGGCATTTGGTAAGAGCAAAGCAAAATTAATGGAGGGTGGAAAAGTTACAACTACCTTTGATGACGTTGCTGGATGTGAAGAGGCCAAACAAGATGTTCAAGAGTTAGTGGATTTTTTAAGAGATCCAACGAAATTTCAAAAATTAGGCGGCAAAATACCCAGAGGCGTTTTAATGGTAGGCCCTCCAGGAACTGGTAAAACCCTCTTAGCAAGAGCTATTGCTGGAGAAGCTAAAGTTCCATTCTTCTCGATATCTGGTTCAGATTTTGTTGAAATGTTTGTTGGTGTAGGTGCATCTAGAGTAA
Organism: SAR86 cluster bacterium; assembly: GCA_016779505.1. Taxonomy (GTDB): domain Bacteria; phylum Pseudomonadota; class Gammaproteobacteria; order Magnimaribacterales; family D2472; genus D2472. Next base: position 3,915 of record JADHNM010000013.1, on the reverse strand, counting down.
GAGATATGTTTGAGCAGGCTCAGAAGAATTCACCATGTATTGTATTTATTGATGAAATTGATGCAGTTGGGCGCCATAGAGGTGCAGGCATGGGTGGTGGTCATGACGAAAGAGAGCAAACACTAAATCAGTTGCTTGTTGAAATGGATGGTTTTGATGGGAATGAAGGTGTAATTGTTGTTGCAGCTACAAATAGACCTGATGTGCTAGACCCTGCGCTTCTAAGGCCTGGACGTTTTGATAGACAAGTAGTGGTTGATTTGCCTGATTTAAGAGGTAGAGAGCAAATCCTAAAAGTTCATATGAAAAAAGTCCCACTCTCTAAGGATGTTGACGCATTGGTTATAGCAAGAGGAACACCAGGTTTTTCTGGAGCGGACCTAGCGAATTTAATTAATGAAGCTGCTTTATTTGCAGCAAGATATGAAGACAAGAAAGTTGATCAAAATCATTTAGACCTAGCCAAGGATAAAATCATGATGGGTCCAGAGCGTAAATCAATGATTATGACAGAGGATCAAAAAAGAATTACTGCATATCACGAAGCCGGTCATGCAATAGTTGGGCGATTGAGTCCAGAGCATGATCCTGTGTATAAAGTTACTATTATCCCTAGAGGTAGGGCTCTTGGAGTAACAATGTTTTTGCCTGAAGAAGATAGATACATGCAAAGCAAGCAATATCTTCATAGCAGAATTGCTGCACTTTTTGGAGGCAGAATCGCTGAAGAAATTATTAATGGAAAAGATGGAATCACAACTGGCGCATCTAATGATATTGAAGTAGCAACTGGAATTGCAAAAAATATGGTTACTAAGTGGGGGTTATCTGACTTGGGCCCGTTAAAATATGGTGAAGATGATTCAAGTCCATTTTTAGGAAGATCTGCATCCATGGCTCCAAAAGGCATTGGTGGAGAAACATCTAATAGCATTGATACAGAGGTAAAGAAAATAATAGATACTAATTATAAAAAAGCTACCAAGCTTTTAAAGGATAATCTTGACAAATTACATACGATGGCAGAAACACTTCTTACTTATGAGACCATTGATGCAGATCAGATTGATGACATCATGGCTGGAGCTAAACCAAGAGCTCCAAAAGATTGGGATGAGCCAAAAACTCCAAAGACCAAAACTTCTAAAAAAACTTCCATAAAGGGTCCCGTAGAAGAGTTATAATCTTTTCCCATGACTATAAAATTTGGTACTGATGGGATTCGCGGGCCAGTTGAATCTGAGATTACTCCTGAAGTTTGCCTAAGAATAGGACATGCAGCTGGAGTAGTTTTAAAAGAAATGGGCTGGGGAACAGTTCTTATTGGAAAAGACACTCGTGTTTCTGGTTACATGCTCGAATCAGCTCTTCAAGCTGGATTTATTGCCGCAGGAGTCAATGTAAGATTGCTTGGCCCATTGCCAACACCAGGAGTTGCCTATCTCACGAGATCTTTAAGAAATCAATTTGGGCTTGTGATTAGTGCTTCTCACAATAATTATCTTGATAATGGAATTAAATTATTTGCTGGAAATGGTGAAAAAATTTCAAAAGATGTAGAGAAGAAAATAGAGAAGTTATTAGCTGGAGAATTGAAGCCAGTTAAAACTGTTGAGCTAGGAAAAGCCCAAAGATTTGATGAGTCTGGAGATCGATACATTGAGTTTTGTAAATCAACCGTTCCATCCGATGTTTCATTTGACTCACTGAGAGTAGTTTTAGATTGTGCAAACGGTGCCTGTTACAAAGTTAGCCCTTCAATTCTAAGAGAGTTGGGAGCAGAAGTTATTTCAATAGGCACAGAGCCAGATGGATATAATATTAATCATGAATGCGGTTCTACCCACCCAGAAAGAGCTCAAGAGGAAGTCATTAAACAAAGAGCAGATTTTGGCATTGCGCTTGATGGAGATGGGGATCGTGTTGTCTTAATTGATAGAAAGGGCAATATTTTAGATGGTGACGATATTATGTACATCCTTGCTTACGCCAACCCCAACAGAACTGGACCATGGTCTGGAATAGTTGGAACCGCAATGAGCAATCTAGGCTTGGAAGAAGGTATTAGTAAATTAGGTTATAAGTTTAAAAGAGCAGATGTTGGCGACAAGCATGTAAGTCAACTTTTACAAAAAGAAGGCTGGATGCTAGGGGGAGAGCCCTCTGGTCATATCATTTGTCGTGATTTGGTAAGCACTGGGGATGGCACAATTGCGGCATTAAAGGTGATATCTTCCTTATTAATTTTAGAAAAAGACCCTGAAGATATATTGAGCAATTACACAAAAATGCCTCAAGTCAATTTGAATGTGGAAGTAGATAATAAAGATATCCTTTCAGATTCTGATATTCAGAAAAAAATAAAAGAAATTGAATCAGATCTTACAGTTGGGAGAGTTCTCGTTCGACCCTCTGGAACTGAACGCAAGATAAGGGTCATGGTTGAGTCAGATGATGAAATAACTGCAACAAAATATGCAAAAGATATTGCAATTATGTTTAAAAAATAACTTATGTCACTTTGCATAGTAGCTAATTGGAAGCTTAATGGTTCAAGAGAATTTAATCAGCAATGGGCGCTAGAATTTTTTAAACATTTCAACGGCGACAATTTTTCATCTTTAGGTATTGCTCCTGCTTCAGTATATATAGATCATTTGCAAGGAATTTTTAATAATCGCGGAATTAAGATTGGTGCACAGAACATTGATTTTTTAGAAACAGGCGCACGTACAGGGGAAATATCTGCCCCCATGATTAAAGATCTGGGATGTGAATTCAGCATTATTGGACATTCAGAAAGAAGAATATTATTCGATGAAACTAATCAGATTATTTGTCAAAAATTAATTCAAGCAAACAACTGCTCGTTGATCCCAATTTTATGCCTTGGAGAGTCAGATGAAGAGAACCAAGCCAATAATACCTTTAATGTTCTTGAGAAACAGATTATTGAAGCCCTTACGGGCATAACTGAGTTGAGTTCTCTTATCATTGCATATGAGCCTATTTGGGCTATTGGCTCTGGAAAAATACCAAACCCAGAAGAGATCAATTCAGTTCATGAAATGATCAAAGATGTAGTACAATCTCGTTTTCCAAAAATTGGTTTGAAGTCAGTTTTGTATGGAGGAAGCGTGAACTTTAAAAATGCATCTTCACTGTTTAAGCAAAAAAACATTGATGGGGCATTGATAGGTGGCGCTTCACTAGATGGAAAAGAGTTTGCATTAATTGCAAATGTCTTCAACGAATTAAAGGTATTAAAATGATTATTACAGCAATTAAAATTATCTGCATAATCCTAGCAATTGTTCTGATTGTTTTGGTAATTTTGCAGCAGGGTAAGGGTTCTGACTTAGGCTCAGCTTTTGGGGGAGGGTCCTCAAATTCTATGTTTGGCGCAGTAGGCCCATCTAATTTTCTTGGGAAATTGACTGCATTTATTGCTGCTCTTTTTTTAATTTTAAATTTAGCTCAAGCAGTGTTACTAAAAAATGCCAATACTGAAGTATTATTTACTGAAGAAGATATTCAAGAAGCAACTAAAACAACAGAAATCCCAGTAGAGTAATTTGATAAGATTTTGCATTGTTTGCGTGCAACAAAGCAATATTTTAAGATGGTGCCGAAAGCGGGACTTGAACCCGCACGAGCTTTCGCTCACTAACCCCTCAAGCTAGCGTGTCTACCAATTCCACCACTTCGGCAAAGTTGAGAATTATAACAAGATAAATTTTTATTGCTTAAATAAATTTAAATGACTTGACCTTAAGCACTTGCTTTCTATACACTCTATTCCTCTGCGATGCGGGGTGGAGCAGTCTGGTAGCTCGTCGGGCTCATAACCCGAAGGTCGTTGGTTCAAATCCAGCCCCCGCTACCAGTAAATTTGATACGAACTGGGGCATTAGC
>JADHNM010000012.1 GCA_016779505.1 SAR86 cluster bacterium | reverse complement strand
TATTCTTTCAATTCAGAATAAGCTTGATAGATTAATTGAATCAATTAATCAGATGGATACTACCCATATTGAGAAGATCAAAACTTATACAAACAAAGCTATGACAATTAATGGCTTGACCCTGCTTATGAATATTCCAAAATCACTTTCTAACTTTGCTTTGTATAACAAAATCAAATCTAACGAGGCCAAGCAATACAAGGCTTGGACAAAATGGTTTCAGCAGGGTCAAATTGATGGCTCAATGATTCACGGCGATCCTGAAGAGCATCGTAATTTTCTGTTTGGATCTTTGTTTTATTTGCACCATTGGCATGCGATTACAGACAATGAATTATATGCTCGCATTCAACCATTTATTGAAACAATGATCGATCGAATGTACTCAACTCAATTTCAGAGGTTGCAATGAAAGCTCCACATATAATTACATTAATACTTTGGGCCTTCGGCCTGGTTAATTTATTTGAACCATTCAATGGCTGGGTTTTTTATGTAGCATCTGGAATTTTTTACTTATTACTAGTTGCTCATGTGGTTGAATGTTTAATTTTTAGAAATAAAATACTTAATTCACAGGATTCACCTTTGGTAGCATTTTCAATGACTCTTATATTTGGAGTAACTTATTTAGGCTCAATCAAGAAGTCATAATATTTGGAAGTCTTACATGAGGGAACAAAAATCCCAAGAGGCTCAATGGGTGTATGGACTCTTGCGTGGCCTTCTATCATCACAAATCTATTCTATGCAACAAGCTCAATTGTTGCGATAAAAATTGTTGGTAATCTTGGTCCAGATGCAATTGCTGCTGCCGTAACAGGTCAAAGAGTTACCTTTATTTTGCAAGCTGTTTTGACTGGAGTATTAGCAGGCTCAACAGCAATCATTGCCAGAAACTGGGGAGCCAATGATAGGTTAGAGGCTGGAGTATTTTTTACCAGAACAGTGCAGTTAGTATTGCTCCTATCGCTGATTTTATCTTTGTTAGTGTGGCAATTTACAGAACCTTTGGTAAAGTTTTTTGGCTTGAAGGATCAAGCGCTTGCACTGTCTATCCTATATCTTAAAGCTATATCTCCATTCTACATTGCCTTTGGCTGTGGCATGGCCCTTATAACTGCATTGAGAGCAGTTGGTGATGTGAAAACCCCATTAATTATTGGTTTTATCATGAATGTATTTGCTATATTTTTCATGTTAGTTTTCGTAAATGGTTGGCTTGGCTTTCCAAAGTATGGTGTGGTTGGTGCTGCTTTTGGTAATGGCGTATCTTTTGTAATAGGGGCATCATTATTGATTGTTTTTTGGCTTTCAAATCAATTTCCCGTCAGATATTTTTCTATATTTACTCTAGATACGGATAGAGTAAAGCAAATATTTCAGGTTGGTTTGCCAGCTGCACTTGAGCAGATAATTTTTCAGATTGGCATCACTGCATTTCTTATTTTAGTTGCTTATTACGGCACAGAAGCTTATGCAGCCTATGGAATTGGTGTACAAATATTATCCTTTTCGTTTGTTATTGGTTTTGGTTTTTCAATCGCTGGAGCAACTCTTGTTGGCCAGCATTTGGGTGCTAAAAATACTGATCAAGCTAAACGTGCTGGGTGGGGCGCCATGCGATTATCAATTATTTCTATGACGTTTTTTGGCATTATCATTACTCTTTTTGCAGAACCCCTGGCAAGATTCATGATTGATAACGATGAGGTTGTTCGTTTAACGGTAATTTTTATCTGGTTGCTAGGCTCAATGCAACCTTTAATGGCTATTGAATTTTCATTAGGCGGCGCTTTAAGAGGAGCCGGTGACACCAAAACTCCTCTTGCCATTACATTAACGTGTTTATTATTTATTAGAGTGTTTCTAGCTGTAATTTTCTTTCTACTCGATGCCAGGATAGAAGTTATATTTTCAACTTTGGTTGCCGATTATGTTGTTAAAGGGTTTTTGTATGTTGCCAGATTTAAATCTGATAAGTGGATGAATGCCTTGAAATCTAAGGAAGCTCTTTAGCTAATTTATTTAAAACTTCGCTGACTCTTTTCCATAACTTATTTTCAGCAACGCTAATTTTTTTTGATTTCAAATTATTAATAAAGGCTATAAGCAAGTCTTTGATCTCTTCATTGATAGTTTTTGTACCAGAAAATTTATTTTGTAGCATTTCTAGAGCCAGCATCTGTTTAATAGCTTTGTCTGAATCAGGAATGTCAATTTTTGCCATTAGCTCAAGTTTAACTGTGCTTTTAAGAAGCTCATCTTTCTCACCCAAGTATTGAGGTTTTTTTAAAGTTTTAAATATCTCATTATGAATGACTGGATGTATCTCATCAGCCGTCTCTAAGTAATTTAATAAATCTTGATAAACTTTAGTTTTTTCTGCATTTATCTCATCTATTTTTTTATTTTCATGAGCTTTAACAGCTTTTTGAAGTTTTAAAAATTCTGGTGATTTTCTTGTTTTATTCAGTTCTGTAATTTTATTTTTTATGTCATGAACAGAGCAATCATCATTTTTAAGCTCACTAGCAAGATTCTTGATCGTATTAAGCTCATCATTTACAAGAGCCTTATCAGCTTCAAAAAATCTATCAGCTGCTTCATTTAATTTTTTCCAAAGGATTGGTTCATTTTTTTTTCCAGCTGGCCCAGCATCTTGATACTCACGTTTAATTTTTTTAAATTTCTGAATGCAAGTTTGGGTATCTTCATCATTGATTAATTTAACTTTTTCAATTAATGATTCTTTGATTTTATAATTTCTATTTTCTTGCTCCTTGATAGCATTATTAATAGGTTTTCTTGCTTCTTGATAAGCAGTTTTGAGTTTTGAGAAATCCTCATCTAGAACTGGAGCATAGCTTTGCCAGTTTTGAAAGGTTTTACTTAAAAATCTACTCATATCAATTAATCCAGGCCATTTATCCGAATGATCATTGGTGTATTGAATGAGTGTTTGAATTATATTTTCTCTTTGTTTAGCGTTGGATATTTTTATTGCTTTTAATTCTTCATAATATTGGGCACAAGGTTCCCATGCTTTATCTGTTAGGTTTTTAAAGGCTATCCATTGTTCACGACCGGCTGGCTTGGATGATTGATCTAGTAACTGCCACTTAGTCTGAAGACCATGAATGTCGTTTGCCTGTTTTTTGGGGTTTTCGTGAGGCTTAGCTATTAAGGCTTCAATTTCTTTGATTATTTCATTCCTTTTTGGGTTTGTGGCAAACGATGAAATATCATTAAAGTATCTAGATTGAGCAGACATAAAATTGAATCTGTGTCTAAGCTTGTTCGATACCTTGCCTTCAGATTTCATAGACCGTGAGACCTCATTGACAAGTTTTTGAGCCAAACGAATCTCTCCAGCCTCAAAATGTTTTTCTGCTTTGTCTAAAGATTCAAATAAAATTTTATGAGTTTCCACAATAGTTTCTTTTGATGTTTATAATTATCCCTAAATGAGAAAAAGAATTTTAACAGGAATTACAACAACTGGTACTCCTCATATTGGAAATTATTTGGGTGCTATAAAACCTGCGCTTGAATTAGTGGCTCCTGATAATGATTCTTATTTTTTTCTTGCAGACTATCATGCATTAATAAAGCAAACGAATCCCACTGAGATAGAGGCTAGTGTAAAAAATGTTGCCTTAGCATGGCTATCCTCTGGTCTAGATCCAAGCAAATCCCATTTTTACAGACAATCAGATATTCCTGAAGTACATGAATTAACCTGGATTTTAAATTGCAGCGCTGCCAAAGGTTTGCTCAATCGCGCTCATGCTTATAAAGCTATTGTTGCTGAAAATACTCAATCTGGCAGTGATGAAGATAAGGCAGTTAATATGGGTCTTTTTTCATATCCAGTCCTAATGGCTGCTGATATTTTAATATTTAGCGCTACGCATGTTCCTGTTGGCCCAGATCAAGCGCAACATATGGAGATGGCCCGTGATATTGCAGGAAAATTTAATCATGCCTACTCAAACATACTAACTCTTCCCGAGGCTATCATCCAAAATGACATTTCTGTCCCAGGCAATGATGGCAGGAAAATGAGCAAGTCATATAATAATATCATCCCATTTTTATCGACAGAAAAAGCTTTGCAAAAATCTATTGCTAAGATCATTACTAATTCATTAGAACCAGGTCAGCCTAAAGATCATGCTGCTTGTACTCTTTTTCAGTTATATTCTTTTTTTGCTACTGATGATCAGATAGAAGCGATGAAGCAAGCCTACAAAGAAGGAATTTCTTGGGGCGATGTCAAAAAAGATTTATTCAATATCATTAATAATGAAATACTCCCAATACGAGAAAAATATTTTGAACTAAAAGAGCAAAAAGATTTTTTAAATGATTTATTTTCTGATGGTGCTCACAAAGTTCGCCCTCAAGCTCAAGAGCTTATTGGTAAATTGCGTGAGGCTGTAGGCATATCCAACATTGTCTAGCCCTACAACTTGGTTAAAATTTGGTTTATTTGCAGTTGGCCTTGGTCAATCTTTTGCTTTTGTTTTGGTCCCCCCCTTAGCGAGAGACCTCGGCTTATCCGTAATTGAGACATCTACTATTTTTTCAATTTCTGCAGTAGCTTGGGCGCTTACCAGCGCATCTTGGGGCAGGGCATCTGATAAGCATGGAAGACGTAACATTGCAGTCATAGGATTAATAGGTTACTCAGTTTCGATTATTGCTCTAATAACGCCTTTATTTCTAGTCGAGCAGAAAATTTTAGATCTTGTGTATCTCTTGCCTTTATTAATTTTAGGTAGGCTAATTAATGGGTTAGTTGGTTCTGCAACCAGACCAGCTGCTTTTGCGTACATGGCAGATATCTCTAAAAGGGAGCAGCGAACAAAAAAATTTGCAAGACTTGAGTCAAGTTTTTTAATTGGAACAATCATGGGTCCAATGTTAGGTGGATTTTTATTCTTATATTCAAAGAGCCTGCCATTTTACGTTTTTGCTTTTTGTGGTTTTATAGCAGCAATTGGCATCTTTCTTACCTTTCCAAAACATATTTTTCCAAGAGAAAAGGTTGATAAAGTCATTACCAAGATTTCATACAAAGATAAGTTAGTTTGGCCTTTTTTGTTTATTGCTGCCTTATCATCTCTATGCCAAGCATCTTTATTACAGTCCATTGGTTTTTTTGTCACAGATATTTTTGCAGAGGAAAAAGATTTGCCATTAGTTATTAGTCTAACCTTTGTTGTGTTGTCCATTTCGACTGTTGTAAGTCAATATATCTTTACTGATCTTAAGCCAATAGCTAATAATAAATTACTGATATACGGCACTTCTTTAATTACAATTTCTTACATAATGGCTGCTTCAGCATCATCAATTGCGTTGTTTTATTTAGCCATGATGATCAATGGTTTTGGTGGCGGCATGTTTAGACCTGCTAATGCTTCGTCTTTATCTTTGGCTCAGACACCAGATAATCAAGGCAAGGCAGCTGGATATTTGGGCTCAGTCATGCCTATAGGGCATGTTTTGACTCCAATAGTAGCAATGCCTATTTACCAATTTGGTCCCCAGTATCTATATTATTTTAGCGCTTCTCTGTGCTTTATTTCCTTATTATTTATAATAGGGCATCCACTATTAAGAGATCATGAACAAACCAGCACTATTACTAATTAATTTAGGAACTCCAGATTCCCCTTCATACTTTCATGTTTTCAAATATTTAAGAGAATTCTTAATGGATGCAAGAGTGATTGATATTCCATATATATTAAGATTTTTGCTTGTTACTCTAATTATTTGTCCATTTAGGTCATTTAGCTCGAGCAAGATCTATCAAAAGCTTTGGGAGCTTTCAGGTGGTGTCTCTCCCTTGCTTAAAAACACACAAGAATTAACAAATAAATTAAATCATAAACAGGATCATTATGATGTTTATTATGCTATGCGATATCAAAAGCCAAGCATTCAACAGGCATTAGATCTAATCAAGCAATCTAATCCTTCTGAGTTAATTGTTTTGCCACTTTTTCCGCATTATGCATCTGCAACTTCTGGAAGTGTCTTTGAAGAAGTTACCAAAAGATTATCTAAAGAATGGGTTATTCCTTCGTTTAAATTTATTTCTCAATACTATGATCATCCTTCATTTATTGATGCATGGGCAGATGCAGCTAAGGACTTTAATCTTTCCGATTATGACAAGGTGATATTTAGTTACCATGGGTTGCCTAACTCACAAGTTGATAAAGTGTATCAAGACAATCAATGTGACGGAAAGAATTGTGAGCATGAAATTAACGAAGAAAACATTTATTGTTATAAAGCTACAGTTTATGAAACTTCAAAGCTTATAGCTGAAAAACTATCACTACCAAGAGCTAAATATGAGGTTACCTTTCAATCGCGCTTAACAAATAATTGGCTAGAACCCTTCTCCGATGATGTTTTGAAAGATTTTCCAGATAAAGGTATTAAAAAAGTTCTTGTTTTTTCACCAGCCTTTACTGCTGATTGCCTCGAAACGGTAATTGAGATTGGTGATGAATATAAAGAACTTTTTATTGAGGCTGGCGGTCAAACACTTGATTATGTTCCGTCATTGAATTTTTCAGATGCTTGGGTTCAAGCTATTATAGATATTACTAATTCAAAATAAGGATTCAAATGTTTAAAGAAGATATTTTAAAAGGTAAGAAGATATTAGTAACAGGTGGTGGGACAGGCTTAGGCAAAGAGATGTCAGAGCATTATGTTCAACATGGAGCTGATGTAGTTATTTGTGGCAGAAGGGAAAGCGTTCTTGCCGATACAGCCAATGAATTTAAAGAAAAATATGGTGCAACCGTTAGATATCAACCACTTGATATTCGCTCTCCTCAGGATGTTGAGGATTTTGTAGACTCCATTTTTCAAGAAGGTCCGCTGCATGGCTTGGTTAACAATGCTGCAGGAAACTTTATTTCTCCAACAAAAGATTTATCTGCTAGAGGATTTGATGCTATAGCGAACATTGTATTTCATGGCACATTTTATGTAACTAATGCTGTTGGAAAGAGGTGGCTTGAACAGAAAATCAAAGGATCCATCATCTCCATACTTGCCACTTGGGTTTGGACTGGCTCACCATTTGTTGTTCCTTCAGCCATGTCAAAATCTGCTCTTCACACTATGACAAAGTCACTTGCAGTAGAATGGGGTCCTCATGGCATAAGAATAAATGCAATCGCGCCAGGACCATTTCCAACCGAAGGCGCTTGGGCAAGGCTCAGTCCAAAGGGAGACCTAGATGATTCCAACTCAATGAGCAGTATTCCCATGGGTCGAGTTGGTGAAATGAGCGAACTTCAAAATTTAGCAACTTTTTTGATGGCAGACGGATGTGAATATTTAACAGGTCAAACAATTGCGCTTGATGGTGCTCAGTATCTTTCAGGCGGTGGAACCTTTTCACAACTCTCAAAACTCACAGAAGACGATTGGTCCGACATTAGAGGCATGATCAAAAAGACAAATGATTCAGATAAGCAAAAAAGATCAACCTAGCAATAATTACTTGACTTAGAGTTTTCTTTAACTGATAGACTAACTAGATTATTTTAAAAATAAGGAGTAAAAAATGGAACATCAACAAATGCAAGATATTCTAAATAAACAAAAAGCATATTTTATTAAAAATGGCCCACCATCATATGATTTAAGGATAGATAGGTTGGATCGCATGAAGACTCTGATCATGGATAATCGTTATAAAATAGTTGATGCTTTGAATGAAGATTTTGGAGTTAGATCTAAAAATCAGTCAATGGCCACAGATGTTTATACAATTATTCCTAGTATTGAGTATGCAAAGAAAAATTTAAAAAAGTGGATGTTAGGCTCGAAGAGAAAACCAAACTTTCCATTGGGTCTTTTGGGCGCAAAGGCAACTGTTGACTACGAACCATTAGGAACCGTGGGAATGATTTCACCTTGGAATTTTCCAATGTTCTTAACATTTTCTCCTGCAGCTTCAATATTTGCTGCTGGTAATCAAATCATGCATAAACCAAGTGAATATACTGAGCAATCAGCAAGCTTAATGAAAGAGCTGTGTGATGCTGCTTTTGATGAAGAGGAATTTGCAACTATATTGGGTGGTCCAGATGTTGGAGCAACCTTTACTCAACAAAAATTTGATCATCTTCTTTATACAGGGAGTGGCGCTGTTGCAAAACATATTATGAAAGCAGCCGCTGAAAATTTAGTACCAGTCACTTTAGAGCTTGGCGGCAAATCTCCAGTCATTGTTAGCAATAGCGCTGATAGTGCGATAGCTGCTAAAAGAATTATGCTGGGTAAAACAATGAATGCTGGTCAAATTTGTTTAGCTCCTGATTATGTAATGGTTCATTCTGATAAAAAAGATGAGCTTGTCTCAGGCATGAAAGCTGCAGTGGCTGATTTTTATCCTGATTTGAAGCATAACGATGATTACACATCGATTGTTAACCAAAAACATTTTGATCGCTTGCAAGGCTTATTAAGTGATGCAAAAGCAAAGGGAGCTGAAATTGATGAAATCAATCCAGCAAATGAAGACTTCTCGCAACAAGAAGCTTTTAAAATTCCTCCTACACTTGTAATGAATCCAACTGATGATATGGAAATTATGAAGGAAGAAATCTTTGGTCCCTTGCTACCTATCAAAGAATTTACTGATATTGATGAAACCATTTCTTATGTAAATAAAAATGATAAGCCATTAGGTTTATATTATTTTGGATCAAATAAAAATGAAGAAGAGCACGTTCTAACAAGAACTTCATCAGGTGGAGTAACTGTTAATGATGTTTTGGGCCACATACAACAAGAAGATTTGCCTTTTGGTGGTGTCGGGCCTTCTGGAATTGGGAGCTATCATGGCGAAGAAGGGTTTAAAACATTTAGTAATGCAAAAGCCGTCTATAAGCAAATTGGTTCCAGGTTCGATAAATTATTATCTGCAATTCGTCCTCCATACAAGGGCGATATTGAAAAGGTCTTAAAGCAGATAACATAATTGTTATGACCTCATTGCCTATTTACTTGGGCTACAAGTATTTTCGATCAAAGAAGGGTGCATTTGCATCCTTCACTTCTTTAATGGCAATTGCTGGACTATCACTGGGTGTTGCTGCTTTGGTAATAGTATTATCTGTTATGAATGGTTTTGAGAAGGAGCTACAAACAAGAGTGCTAGGCGTTGTCCCACAACTTATTATTCGCTCTGATGATGGCATTAATGATTATCAAGAGTTGGTTTCTAGAATTTCTGGCTTAGATGATGTGATTAGTGCTAGCCCCTACATTGAAACCCAGGGATTAATGAGTGCCAAGAATAGATCTAGAGGTGTTTTTATTACAGGCATCAAACCTGAATTAGAGAAATCTATGTCTATCCTTCCAAGCTATATGATCAGCGGAAGTTTAGACAGCCTTTCTTCTAAACAGGGGGTAGTCATTGGCTCTTGGTTAGCTCGATATCTTGGAATAGAGGTAGACGATGTTATCAATATAACTACCACTAATTTACGTTCATCAATTTTAGGGACTTTTCCAAGAACTATTTCTTTGGAGGTAGTCGGTATATTTGAATTGAAAGCTGAATTAGATCAATCACTCGTTTTAATTCATCATGATCTTGCGGTCAATATTTTAAATCTTCCTGAGAATGCAACTCAGGGAATTAGGGTAAAGACCAAAGATTTGTTTGCAGTCAATGAGGTTGGTTTTAATTTATTGGCTCAATCTTTTTTAACTACAGAGGATTATTATTTTACATCCTGGCAACAGACTCATGGAACATTGTTTCAAGCAATTAAATTAGAAAAAAGATTAATCAGTCTAATGCTTTTTCTAATCATCACAGTTGCTGCTTTCAACATACTCTCAACCATTGTTATGACTGTCAAAACCAAAGAAAAAGAAATAGCTATATTAAAGACAATGGGTTGCTCCGAAACTCAACTAACATTTATTTTTTTAAATTTAGGTTTAATTATTGGATTTTTAGGTACATTTATTGGTTTGTTAATAGGGCTTATAGTGACCCCAAACATAGATCAACTTATTAACTTAATTGAGTCCTTAAGTAATAGAAGTTTAATGGATAGTTATTTTATAAATTATTTTCCGTATGAATTTAGGTCCACTCAGCTTATATATATCTCTGTCTCAGTACTTTTAATGAGTTTAATATTTTCTTATTTCCCAGCAGCAAGAGCCGCTAAACTCAAGCCTGTAACTATACTGCGTCATGAATAAACTTGTAGCATCAAATATTTATAAAACTTATGAGTCTGGTGGCCACTCTACCAATGTCCTTTCAAACATTTCAATTGAAATTTCAGAGGGAGACACTATTGGTGTTATCGGCTCATCCGGAAGTGGAAAAACAACTCTTTTGCAAATTCTTGCCGGACTAGAGCTAGCTGATCAGGGCAACATACATTTTAATGATATTAATTTATCTTCCAATAATGCCAAAAATTTTAATTTGATGAGAAGTAAATTATTTGGATATGCCTATCAATTTCATTATTTATTGGATGATTTGACTGTTTATGAGAATTGTAATTTAGTTTTTAAGATTGCAGGTAATAAGAGTGATGAGAAAAATTCAAAAAAAATTATACAAATCCTCGATGAACTTGGCATTTCTGAGCTGCAAAATAATTATCCATATATGCTTTCAGGAGGAGAGAGACAACGTGTCGCGATTGCAAGAGCAGTTGTTCATGAGCCAAAATTTATATTGATGGATGAGCCAACTGGTAACTTAGATCAAGAGAATGCTGAGATAATCCAAGACCTAACTATTAAATTAGCTAAAAATCGTAATATAGGTATTGTGGTCGCAACTCATGATTTAAATTATGCTGGTAAACTGGATGCAGTATTTCGCATAGAGAATGGAGACTTAAAGTCAGCATAAAATGAATAATTTATTAATATCTGGTGGATGGTTTATCTGGCCGTTGCTTGTATGCTCTATTTTGCTTATTTCAATAGTGCTTGAAAGACTTTGGTTTCTTCAGAGAAGGCTGGTTGCGCCCAAGGGCTTATTAAGACAGGTGCAAAATTTGATTCAGAAAGATTCTTTTCATACTCAAAATCAACAGGAAATCGCAGCTACCTCTCAACTGGGTGATTTGCTTCAACATTGTTATCAATATCGTTTAAATCCAAGAGAATTTGTTGAAATTAAAGCTGAAGAAAAAGCTTCCGAAGTTAAATTGCTTCTGGAACGGAACCTATCAATGCTTAGTACCATTGCAAGCATTAGTCCCTTGCTTGGTCTTCTGGGAACAGTTGTTGGGATGATTACTGTTTTCGGCAATATTGATGTTAATGGATCTGCAAATACTGATTTGCTTGCAGCTGGAATTTCAGAGGCTCTTATCACTACTGCTTTTGGATTGATAATTGCAGTTCCAGCTATAATTTTTTATAGATACTTTGAACAGAAAACTGTAATTCTTATGTCAATTTTACAAGCCAACACATCAATTTTTTTAGATTTTCTATATAAAAAATGAAGTTTTACAAAGATAAAGAGCGAGCTCTCTCAGTTGAAATTACTCCTTTAATTGATATTGTCTTTTTGCTCGTTATCTTCTTTGTCGTTACATCAAAAATTGAGACAAACCAGTATCTAACTCTTGATTTGCCTGAATCCGAATCATTTGCATCATCTTTATCAAATAACTCTCAGAATATTATTTTATTAGAGTCAGGGGTATTTATAGTGAACAATCAAGAATTTGCCGTGGCAGATATTGATAAGTTGCTTGCCGGAGTTGCCTCAAGCTTTTCTGAATCAGAAGTGGTGGTTCTTTCGATTGAAAGCAAAGCGTTTCATGAGTGGGTAATTAATTTAATGGATGGTCTTCAAGCCCTGGGATTTCAAAACATACAGATTAAAACTTATACTGATTAGTCATGAATCCATTAAGAAGATTATTTTCGTATACGTTTAGATTTAAATTTTCTTTTATTTTAAGCATCTTTGGTTTTATTCTTTTTGCCTCTGCCGATATTGCAGCTGTTGAATGGATCAGAAGAATTATTGAATACATAAATTCTGACCAAGATGATTTCAGCATCTATCTTGTGTTGGCATTAATTTTTATTGCAATTGGAAGAGGTACCGGTTTTTTTATCGGTAACTATTTTATGTCAAGAGTGGGTTTTGGAATTGTTCACGACCTTAGATCTGAGCTTTTCTCAAAATTAATAAATCTGCCTAAAAAATTTTTTGATCAGAGTCAATCGGGCCAACTTATTAATAGAATTACCTTCACTACAACTCAAGTTTCAGGTGCGGCCTCTAATGCAATTAAAACATTTGTAAGAGAGGGCTTTCTTCTGGTTGGCTTGCTTGGATACATGCTTACTTTGAATTGGAAGTTAACTTTATTATTATTGATAACTACTCCTTTTATAGCATTAATAGTTTATGTAGCGGGTCGAAGGTTAAGAAAATTAGCTAAAACAATCCAAACAGCAATGGGTGATGTAACACATCTTGCCTCTGAGGCTGTTGATGGCAACCTTGAGATAAAGTCATTTAATGCAGAAAAATATGAAAAAGATCGATTCTTTGCTGCCAATGCCTCTAATAAAAATCAAAATCTAAAACTTGAAGCTACTAGTAATTTGGCAACGCCAATTATTCAGCTTTTGGTTTCAATTTCCTTATCTATTGTTGCCTATTTTGCATTAGGCTCTCAATTGGGCATAAAGCTTAACGCTGAAGATTTTGTTGCTTTTATTACCGCAGCTGGATTGATGGCAAAACCAATCAGGCAGCTTTCAAACATTAATGCTGTCATTCAAAAAGGATTAGCAGCAGCTGTTGAAATATTTGATCAACTTGATTCAAAAGAAGAGGACGACGAAGGCGAGGTCGAAACAAATATCATAGGAAATATTAAGTTTACTGATGTTTCATTTTCCTATAATTCTGAAGAATCTGTTTTATCTAACTTAAATTTTGATATTAGCCAAAATGAAACAGTTGCAATTGTTGGAAAATCTGGATCTGGTAAATCTACCATTGCTAATTTAATTTCAAGATTTTACTCTGATTATTCAGGAGAAATTTTAATAGATGATGTGAGCATACTTGATTATCAGCTCAGCCATTTACGAAAATCTATCTCAATCGTTAATCAATCCCCAACTCTTTTTAATGACACTATTGAAAAAAATATTGCCTACGGTGAGAGTGACATAGATGAGCACAAACTAAATGAAGCAGCCAAGATTTCAGGCTGTACTGAGTTTATCTCAAGACTGCCAGAGGGTTTTAAATCTGAAATAGGGGATGATGGTGTGTTGTTATCCGGTGGTCAGCGCCAAAGACTTGCAATTGCTAGAGCATTTTACAAAGATTCACCAATCATTATTTTAGATGAGGCTACCTCAGCATTGGATAATGAGTCTGAATTAATTGTTCAAGAGGCAATCGAGCAATTGATAAATAATAGAACAACCATTGTTATTGCTCATAGACTTTCAACCATTGAAAATGCCGATAAAATCTTGGTTCTGGATAACGGATCAGTGGCTGAATCAGGGACCCACTCAGAGTTAATCGAAAATGATGGCATATATAAAGGTCTTTATCAAAATAAATTTCATGACTCCGCAGATCTTCAAAAACTATCAAGAAAATCTCCTCACCAGGACTACCTACCTACTTTTACAGAAGAACCTACTCAACAAGGCTATCTTATCGATGCGTGGTACAACAAAAGTTTTTGGCTATATATTTTAGCGCCTTTAACTTTCTTGTTTTCTGCCTTGGTAAAGGCTCGGAGGAATTCTTATGTTAAAAACCCCAAGAAAGTCTGGGTATCACCTAAACCTATAATTGTTGTTGGAAATATTTCTATGGGCGGGACAGGTAAAACGCCTTTAGTAAAATTTATTGCTATGGAGTTACAAAAGCGGGGATTCAAACCAGGATTAGTCAGCAGAGGCCATGGCGGCAAGTACTCTGGCACACTGGAAGTGACCTCCGAAACTACATACAAACAAACAGGCGATGAGGCTCAAATTTTAGCTAAATTAAACATCCCTTTTTTTATTGACAAAAATAGATCTAGGGCAGCAAAAAAACTACAAGAAAAGCATGAGGTTGATGTAATTATTTCTGATGATGGATTGCAGCATTACTCAATGGGCAGGGACGTTGAGATTGCTGTTATTGATGGCGCTAGGAGGCTTGGGAATGGTCTTGCATTTCCTGCTGGACCTCTAAGAGAACCAAAATCAAGATTATCTGAGGTTGATTTTATAGTTAATAATGGTGGTCCCACAGAAGGGGATGAAATTTTAATGACACTTAGTCCCGCTAAATTCATTCACTTGAATTCAGGAAAAGAGTATTCAGTAGATAAATGGCCAATGCATAATCAAGTTCACGCAATTGCAGGTGTGGGCAATCCTAATAGATTTTTTGATCTTCTGTTAAGGCTGGGCTTTGAGTTTGATAAAAATCCATTTCCTGATCATCATAAATATAATAAAAGGGACCTTTATTTTCTTGATCATCTTCCTATATTGATGACTGAAAAAGATGCTGCAAAATGTAAGCATTTCAATAATTCTAAGATTTGGTATCTTAGTATTGAGTCTAAAATAGAATCACAATTTATTGATAGGCTTGAGGAAAAATTAAATGATAGATAAAGACATTTTAAATATTATGGGATGCATTAGATGTAAATCAAAATTGATTGATAATGAGGATCATTTGGAGTGTCCTCAGTGCAATATTGGCTATCCAGTTGAAGACGATATCCCTAGAATGATAGAGGAAAGAATTTTCTCCTTGAATGACTGATTCTTTTGTAATTATTGTCCCAGCCAGGGCTGGCTCTTCGCGTCTGCCTAATAAACCGTTAGCCATAATTAATGAGCGCACAGTCATTTCTCGCATTATAGATCTAGCAAATTCTTCAGCTGCTGCAAGCGTTTATATTGCAACTGATAGCAACGATATAGCAGATCACTGCAGATCCTTAGGTGCTAATGTTGTAATGACTTCATCCGATCATGTTTCAGGCATGGATAGGATTGCTGAAGCCGCAAAAAAACTTAATTTACCGGATGATATCTCAATTGTTAATCTTCAGGGTGATGAGCCCTTCATGCCATTAGAGATAATCAATCAACTGCCTAAGCTTATAAACAATGATGTTCCTATATCGACGGCATGCATTCAATTTACAGATAACATGGATTTTAATAGCCCTCATGAGGTGAAAGTTGTTAGATCAATCTCAAAAAAAGCCATGTACTTTTCAAGGTCAGTAATACCACACTCATTTAACTCAGATTCTCAAAATTATTTGAAACATCTTGGTATTTACGCCTACAGCAATAAAACTCTTCAAGCATTAAGTGCGTTAAAGCCAACTACAAATGAAGAATCAGAGAAATTAGAGCAATTACGTTTTCTAGATAATGGATTTGATATCTTTGTCCAAGATTTTGAATGCGAGGCTCCTATTGGCATTGATACTCCTGAAGACTTAGAAGCTGCAAATACATTTGCGAAGAAGTTTGATTGATTATGCTTATTTCTAATTCTTTTGGCTTAAGAGTAAAGGCAAAAAATTTCTTAAGCATAGATACTCCTGAGGATTTGTCTAAATTAGATGCAATCAAAGATAACTCGATATTAATTCTTGGTGCTTGTACAAATGTAATATTGAACAAAGATATTAATCAAACCATTGTTCAAGTTAATTACAAAGATATAAAAATGTTTGAAGATTACCTTTCAGTGGGCGGGGGAGTGGATTGGGTTGATTTTATTGAATACTGTTTAAACAATAATTTATACGGAATAGAAAATTTAACTCATATTCCTGGATCTGTGGGCGCAGCACCTGTTCAAAATATCGGCGCATATGGAGTCGAGGTCAGTTCATTTATTCATAGTGTTGAATGCTTTAATTTGCTTACAAAGCAGCAAGAAACCATTGATAGAGCACAATGTAAATTTGAATATCGAAATTCTATTTTTAAATCAAAAAATTATATTATTTTAAAAGTTAATTTTATTTTTCCTAAAACATTTGAACCCGATTTAAGTTATCCAGCTTTGGCTAATTATTTAATAGATAATTCTATTAATACAAAATCTCTTACGCCACAATTGCTTTCTGAGTCTGTAAAAAATTTAAGAAATTCTAGATTACCTGATCCAAGGTTAGAGCCCAATGTCGGCAGCATCTTCAAAAACCCTTTAGTAAAAACCAATGATTTTGATAGACATTTTTTAATTGGGCATAAGTGGGAGCAAGACAATGGAATGACTAAACTGAGTGCAGCTAGATTAATCGAACTTATCAAGTTTGAATTAAGCATCCCTGAAACTTTGCGTATTTATGAAAATCACTCACTGGTACTTATCAATAATGGCGAAGCATCATTTGATGATGTTAAGAGCTTACTAGATCAAATCGGAGTAAAAATATTTAATAAATTTAATGTTGAATTAGAAATAGAGCCTGAGATTATTTCATCATGATCTTCTTTTCAGCAGCTTTAGCTCATTTGTTAGCCGTAATGTCTCCTGGTCCAGATACTGCCATTATTTTTCATCAATCATTTTCTAAAGGCAGAGTTCAGGGAATTCTTACGGCTCTAGGCATCGGTTTTGGTATATTCATACACTGTTTTTTTGCTATTTCTGGAATTTCATTATTAATATACAGCTCAGCAGAAGCTAAGTTTTTTATCAAATGTTTGGGAGCCTTATATCTGCTTTATCTTGGAATAAGCTTTTTTATTTCAAAAAAATCATCTAAATCTGAAGATGCAAAGGTCTTATTCAAAAATCCTTTTGTTGTTGGTTTGGTAACTAATTTATTAAATATAAAAGCATTTTTATTTACTGTATCTTTGTTCTCTTTTATAAATCTTGATCCAAGTTCGTTAATGTCCATCATCTACTTGTTATATTTTCCAATAATTACTGCAGCATGGTTTTCCTTTGTGACTTATGCATTAACTCACCATTCAATGGGAGATATTTTTAATAAGCATTCTGATAATATTCAGTTTGCTTCATCTGCCTTTATTGCTGGATTAGGATTATTAATTTTATTGCAAACTTTATATGGACTTCTCTGATCTCCTGCAATCTGTAAACTCAATTGAGGAAAAATATCCCCCAGTGCATCTTTGGAATCCAGATTTGTGTGAGGGGGTCGAGATGAAAATTGATAGGGAAGGTAATTGGTTTTATCAAAATTCAATCATTGGCAGGGATAAATTAAAAATCTTGTTCTCTAGAATTTTAAAATTTGAGGATGGTAATTATTATTTGGTTACCCCTGTTGAAAAAGTGCCTGTAAATGTAGATTTAGCTCCATACATGATAGTTGATTATGAGGTAGATCCAGATCATCAAAATATAATTCTCAAAACAAATTTAGATTTATCTATTCCCTTAGACAAAGAACATAAACTAGAACTTAAGAAAATAGGCGATGAACATATTCCATTTGTGCATGTAAGAAATAATATTGAGGGATTTATCTCTCGCTCTGTATATTATTCATTAATAGAAATTGCACTCAAGCAAGATAATGGTTCTTCAGACCAGCTAACTCTTAAAAGCTTTGCTTCCGAGTTTAGTTTGGGAGAATTAATATAAGCGAAGAATTTATAGCTATCTAATTAAATGGATTTGCTTTCAATCCATTCATCAATATATTTCTCAAGAGTATCCAGCGGCAGAGCTCCTCTTTTTAAAATCTCATGATGAAAATCTTTTATATCAAAGTTTTTACCTAATTCTGTTTCTGCTTTGGTTCTTAGCTCAAGTATTTTTAATTGACCAATTTTATAGGCAAGCGCTTGTCCAGGCCAATTAATATATCTGTCAACTTCATTCATCACATCTTGTTTTGTTTTTGCTGAATTATCTAAAAAGTAATTGATTGCATCTTGTCTACTCCAATCAAAGTAGTGCATCCCTGTATCCACAACCAGTCTAATAGCTCTCCACATATCATAGGTAAGTTGTCCAAATCTGGAGTAGGGGTCTTTATATAATCCAAGATCATAGCCAAGTCTTTCGCTGTATAGTCCCCAACCTTCCACAAAGGCAGTGACGCCTCCATACTTTCTAAAATTAGGTAAATCTAACTCCATTGCTAGTGCTATTTGAAGATGATGTCCAGGCATCGCCTCATGGACACTAAGCACTTCTATTTCATACTTTGGTCTAACTTCAGGACGATATAAGTTTACATAGTAATAACCTGCTCTAGATCCATCTGCTGCAGGTCGTTGATAGTATGCTGTTGTTGTGTCCGGAGCGCTTTCCATTGGAATGGGTTTTAATCCATATGGCATAGATGGAAGCACCTTAAAAAGTTTTACTAGTTCTGGATCAATTCTTTTTGATGTTGCTAGATAGGATTCAAATAGTTCTTCTGATGTCTCATAGTAGAACTTAGGGTTGGTGCGTAAGTCATCTAGGAAAGATTTAAATGTTCCCTCCCATTTAACCTCTTTGATAACAGCATCCATTTCACCTCTAATTCTTTCAACTTCTTTCAATCCGATATCATGTATTTCTTTAGGGGTAAGATTCGTAGTAGTGAATTTTCTAGCTAAGAATTCATAATATTCTTTGCCGTTATTAATTTCTTTAATACCAATAGATGTTCTGCAAGCTGGAAGATATTCCTCCTTAAAAAACCTATGAAGTTTTACGTATGCTGGAATTACTTTTGTTTTGATGGTTTCAAGGGCTTTCTCTTGAATTTCTTTAACATCAGCATCGTTAATTGATCTGTCCATTTCCATAAAGGTTCTATAGAAGGGGCTATCAATAGGATCGATAAAGGCTTGCAATTCAATTTGTTTATAAACTTTTTGCATTAGAAATCTTGGAGGGACTATTTCCTCAACGATGCCTATTTTTGCTTTAACAATAGCAGCATCAACAAGCACATCAATTTTTGAAATTCTTTCTATCCAATCTAAATAATGTTGTTTGTTTCTTAGTGGTACCACACTAGTAGTTTCATGCTGAAGCTGAATGCCGCCCCTGTGACTAAATGGTATTAAATAGGTTTTGTATTCATGACCCTCGATAGAATTTTCATACTGTTTCTTGAATAAAGAGTAATTAACTTTATTGTCTTCACTGAAATTACCGACATCCAGTTCCTCTAGTTGATTTAATATATCTAAATCATGCTGATGCTCTAAGTAAACATTCTCAACTGAAGTATCAGACCATTCAGTATTCCTACTTAGATCTCCCATGCTTGATGCATAGACAGGATTATCCTCAATAATTTTTAACCATTCTGAATCTAGCAATGATTCAAATTGAATTTCAGGTGATTTTGCACTACATCCAATCAGCAAAAAAGTTATAACTAATAGGTAAATTTTATTCATTACATATTTGGATAATTAGGACCACCAGTACCCTCAGGTGTTACCCAGGTAATATTTTGAGAGGGGTCTTTGATGTCACACGTTTTGCAATGCACACAGTTTTGTCCATTAATAACAAATTCTGGACCAGAATCTTTTTCAACAACTTCATAGACTCCGGCCGGACAATATCTTTGTGCTGGCTCAGCATACATCGGTAGATTTTGAAGTATGGGAATTGATGCGTCTTTCAATGTTAAATGACAGGGCTGGTCTTCTTCATGGTAGGTGTTAGAGAGAAAAACACTGCTTAATTTATCAAAGCTAATTTTGCCATCTGGTTTTGGGTATTCAATGACTGGCATCTCTGCGGCAGGCTTCAGGCAAGCATAATCTGGTGTTGTGTGATGTAAAGTAAAGGGTAGATTCCCCCTAAAGATCAGCTGATCAATAGCATTGAGAGCGGCACCGATTAAAGCACCAAATTTATGAAACATAGGTCCAAAGTTTCTAGATTTATAAAGCTCTGTATGTATCCAACTGTTTGCAATCATCTCATCAAATTGCAAGGCATTCTCTGAGTCAATATTTTCAAAAATTGTTTCTGCAGCAAGCATTCCAGATTTCATTGCTGTATGCGAACCTTTAATTTTTGAAAAATTAAGCGTCCCAGCATTATCGCCGATCAGAACTCCACCAGGAAACTCCATGCTTGGTAGTGACTGGAGACCACCCTTAATTAATGCTCTAGCGCCATAAGTTAATCTTTCTCCACCTTCTAAGTAGGGTCGTATAGATGGATGAGTTTTCCAGGTTTGAAATTCATCAAAAGGACTTAAATGAGGGTTTTCATAGTCTAGGGGAACTACGTATCCTAAATAAACTTCGTTGTTATCTGCATGGTATAAATATGAGCCAGCTGGTGTATTTTTTGCACTAGGCCAACCATTGGTATGTATTACCAATCCTTCTTCATGAACTTCATCCTTAACTTTCCATACTTCCTTAAAACCTATTCCATAGTGCTGAGGATCTTTATCTTTATCTAGTTCAAATTTAGCTATAAGTTGTTTGCCTAAATGACCACGACAACCTTCACCAAATATTGTATATTTTGCTTTGATGTCTATCCCAGCTTCAAATCCCGGTTTTTGCTCACCATTTAGACCAACTCCCATGTCTCCAGTTCTGACACCAACAACTTTATCATTTTCATACAGAATTTCACTTGCTGGAAAACCTGGAAAGATTTCAATGCCCATTTCCTCAGCTTGACTTGCAAGCCATCGACATAGGTTACCCAAGCTGGTCACATAGTTTCCATGGTTATTCATTGGAGGCATCACAAAGGAGGGGATAGAGATTCCAAATTTTTCAAATAGAAACATTAATTTATCTTTTTTTACGGGTACATTTAACGGACAGCTTTTTTCCCTCCAGTCTGGAATTAATTCATTCAGTGCGGTTGGTTGAAAAACATTGCCTGATAATATGTGAGCTCCAATTTCAGAACCTTTTTCAAGCAAACAAATTTCTAGTGGTTTGTTATTTTCTTTAGACAATTGTGCAAGTTTTATTGCTGCACTTAATCCAGATGGGCCGCCTCCAACTATGACAACATCATATTCCATTACTTCTCTTTCCATGAGCTAGCTCCCTCTTTTTTTAGTAGTAAAAAAACATTACAATTATATCCCTTACATAACCATCGATCGAATAATATTATATTAAAAATTGATAATAAATTATAACTAAATATAATAGTATCAAATTAAACGAGCTCTATATATGAAAATAATAGTACCCATAAAACGCGTTGTTGATTATAACGTGAAAGTCAGACCTCTTGGAGATCAATCAGATGTTGATCTTAACAATGTAAAAATGGCAATGAATCCTTTTTGTGAAATAGCAATTGAAGAAGCCGTCAGATTAAAAGAGGCTGGTACAGCCACTGAAGTTATTGCTGTCACGGTTGGTAAATCAGATTCTCAGGAGCAACTAAGAACTGCTTTAGCTTTAGGCGCCGATAGAGCAATCTTAGTTGAAACAGATTCCTTGCTTGAGCCATTGGCAATTGCTAAAGCCTTAGCAAAAGTTATTGAAGCTGAGGCTCCTAAACTAGTTATTCTAGGTAAACAGGCTATTGACGGCGATAACAACCAAACAGGTCAGATGCTTGCTGCTTTATTAAATTATGGGCAAGCAACCTTTGCCTCGAAAATTTCTATTGATGGAGATTCAGCGTCGGTTACTCGAGAAATTGATGGTGGTTTGCAAACTCTAAAAGTGTCACTTCCAGCAATTATTACTACTGACCTGCGATTGAATGAGCCTCGATATGCATCATTGCCTAATATTATGAAAGCAAAGAAAAAAGAATTAGATGTTCAACCTATTGATGCAATGGGTATAGATACTGCACCTCGCATTGAATTGCTCTCGGTTGAATTACCAGCCGCAAGACAAGAGGGAATCAAGGTTGAGTCAGTTGAAGAATTAGTTAGTAAATTAAAAAATGAAGCAAAGGTGATTTCATGAGTACATTGGTAATAGCAGAACACGATAATACTAACCTTAAGCCTGCAACCCTTAATACTGTAGCAGCTGCAAATGTAATTGGTGGTGCAGTTCATATACTTGTAGCCGGGAATGCCTGTCAATCTGTTGCAGATGAAGCTGCAGCTGTAGATGGTGTTGAAAAAGTTATTTTGGCTGAAGACTCTGCATACGAAAACCAATTGGCTGAAAGCGCAGCGAATTTAATTAAATCAATTGCTAATGATTATTCTCATATTCTTGCTCCAGCTACAACTTTTGGTAAGAATGTTTTACCAAGGCTAAGTGCATTGCTTGATGTTCAGCAAATTTCTGAAATCACTGAAGTTGTATCAGAAGATACTTTTAAACGACCTATATATGCTGGTAGTTGCATAGCTACAGTCAAATCTAGCGATTCAACCAAAGTCATTACTGTTAGAGCCACTGCCTTTGATCCAGTAAATGCTAGCGGTGGATCTGCCTCCATTGAATCAATATCGGCTGATGGAGTT
>JADHNM010000011.1 GCA_016779505.1 SAR86 cluster bacterium | reverse complement strand
AGCTCTAAGAAACTGGTTTTTGAAGTTCGATCACGTGATCAACCACTTTAAGCATTTTTGAGTGGCCTCCTTTGGCCTCTATTCTATACTGTCCATCTACAAAAATCATTGGCGTTGCAGTAACTTTAAACTGTTTCGATAGCTCTATTGCACGTTTAACTTTTTGTCTAACAGAAAAAGAGTTCATGTATTTGATTGTCTCACTTCTGTCCATGCCAAGCTTTTCAAGAAACTCTAAAATTGCTCCCTCGCTGGCTAAGAAATTGCCTTCCTTGTGTATTGCAGTAAAAACTGCTGAGTGGGCAGTGTCTCCTATACCCAGTGCCTCAATAGTATAAAAAAGTTTTGCATGCAGCTGATGAACAGGGCCCCATGTAACTGGCATCTTTTGATAATTAACAGACGAGTCTTGTTCTTTTGCCCACTTGGCAGTAATTGGGGCTAGATTAAAACAATGCCCACAGCCGTACCAAAATACCTCTACCACATCCACAACTCCGTCCTCTTTCACAGGAAGCGGTCTTGATAGGGAGCCATAGTCTCTTCCAAGTCTATATTCTGCGGTAATAGAGACAGAAATAATGAGTAGTAAAAAAGAGGATAAAATTATATTTTTTTTCATTGTTGATAGAGTCCGTGCATGTAGTTGGCTAAAGCTTCAATATCTGAATCTTTTAAGTTTTGAGATGCTGATTGCATCACTAAAGAGTAATCACCTGCATCCCTTGTAAGGTTTCTGTATTCTTTAAGAGTAGTAATTAAATAGCCTTTTTGTTGTCCTGATACCCTTGGAAATCCTGCTTGATCATTGCCTGCTCCATTCACTGAGTGGCATGCGGTGCAAGCCGGTATTCCCCTTTCTAAATCTCCAGCCCTGTATAGACTTTCTCCTAAAGCTAGTAACTCAGCATCATCTTTGGCTTGACCCACTGCAGGAGATTGAGAGCTATAAAAAGCAGCTATATCAAGAAGTTGAGAATCTGAAAGGCTTTTGAGATAGGGGATGACAGCCATCATCAGGACATTTTCTCGATCGCCTTGTTGAAAGTATGTAAGTTGATCGCTTATGTATCTTTGGTTTTGGCCTGCAAGGCTGGGCCAGTCAGAGTTAATGCTTTGACCTTGGGCACCATGACATGCTGAGCATGTCGCAACCAATGCTGCTCCAGCTTGAGCATCTCCAGTGGCCAGTAAATCAGGCATCTTAACCTCAGCTGCTGTTAGCACCAAAGAGGTCATGCTTAAGCCAATAATAAAATAAGTTTTTAACATAAATTGTACGTTGTGGTTAAGAAGGCATATTATATGTCGTGCGTGGCCTGAGATAAATGATCTTATGAAAAATCCTTTCAAAAATACTGCTTTTTTATTTGGAGTAACAAAGTACAAAAACCTTCCGCAAGACACTGGAGTTGAGATTTTATTGTCTGGAAGATCAAATGCTGGAAAATCGAGTGCATTGAATGCTTTAACAAGAAATAAAAAATTGGCAAGAATTAGTAAAACTCCAGGTCGTACAACTGAAATTAATTTTTTTGAAGTTGAAGATAATTTTAAACTTCTTGATTTGCCTGGCTATGGTTTTGCTAAATCTGGTCACTCAAGAAAAAAAGATTGGGGGCCCTTGCTGGGAGAATATTTTGAAAACAGGAAAGCCCTAAAAGCGGTAATAGTGTTTATGGATATTAGGCATCCTCTTAAACCGACTGACCTTGAAATGATCGAATTATGTGAAAGTTTTGAAGTGGCTTACGTTCCTGTGTTAACTAAATCCGATAAAGTATCTAAGAATATTTTAATGAAAACAATTCAACAAGTTAGCAAAGTTACAAATGCTAAGGATGTATTGGCAATCTCATCCACGAAAGAAACTGGATTGGAAAAGCTCAGTAAAGTTCTGCTAAAATTTCGAGATGATTAATCTATCTTTTCAGTCTCAAAACTGTGATATCACTCTTGCTGAAGGTCTAGAGGAGTATCGAGCTTACTTGCAAGCAAATGGCAAAAAACAATTGGTTGATGCGCCAGGCTCAACAGTTATTAGAGATCACGATGCAACTCATGTAATATTTGGTCTTGATACATCCATAGAGCAAGAGTCGATGTTAGATTCATGGGTATTTTTGGGCACAAAATGGAAGCTAAAGGAATTACTTGCCTACAACAAACTTCCAGAAATAAAACAACTATATAAAGATTTTCGGCATGATCCCGGCTACTTTAAACTCTTTTTGACTACTATTAGGCTCTTGCCTATTAAATTAAAGATAAGGAAGCGAGCTAAGCAAATGAATAAAAAATGGCCCTTTGTCTCGCCTGACTCTTTGATGGATCAGAAGGTTTGTGACTTACGTGAAGAGTTTGGGATCAAGATACTGACTTTAGAGGAACGAGCGGTTAATAAACCATTAATATGGTCCGGAACCATAGCTAACTAAATCATTAGTGAGCTTCATTCCAATTTGCTCCTGTATTTGCATCCACTATTAAAGGGATATCTAATTTAACTGAACTTTCCATAAGACTTGTAATATTTTTAAGGGCCTCATCAGCGAAACCTTTTTTCACCTCAAAAATTAGCTCATCATGAACCTGCATAATCATTCTTATATCTGGGTTGTTATTTCCAATCCATTGATCCACATCAATCATTGCTTTTTTAATAATATCTGCTGCAGAGCCCTGCAGTGGGGCATTAATAGCAGCTCTTTCAGCGGCTTGGCGCCTTAGTCCATTCGAATCATTAATAGCAGCTACATGGAGCTTTCTTCCTAAAATAGTTTCAACAAAAAGATTTTTCTTAGCAAGTTCTTTTGTAGTATCCATATACTTTCTAACGCCTGTGTATCTCTCAAAATATGTATCAAGATAAGCTTGCGCTTCATGCCGTGGAATCCCAAGCTGCCTAGTTAATCCAAAGGCAGACATGCCATAGATTAACCCAAAGTTAATGGCTTTAGCGCTTCTCCGATGCTCTGGTGTAACCTCTTCAAGAGAAATATTAAATATTTCCGAAGCGGTGGCTGAATGAACATCTATGTTGTTATTAAATGCATGAGTTAAATTCTGATCTCCAGATAGATGAGCCATGATTCTTAATTCAATCTGTGAGTAATCAGCTGAAATCAATACATTGCCCTTCTCAGCTATAAAAGCCTCTCTTATTTTTCTTCCCTCTGAGGTTTTAATTGGAATATTTTGAAGATTGGGTTCAGTTGAAGATAATCTTCCAGTTGATGTAACAGCCTGTTGATAGGAAGTATGAATTCTTTTTGTAACAGGGTGCTGAATGTTAATAAGACTGTCTGTATAAGTAGACTTTAATTTTGCCAAACCTCTATATTCAATAATAATTTTTGGAAGATCGTATTCTTCAGCCAGTCTTTGAAGAGTGTCCTCGTTGGTTGAAGGTTGGCCCTTGGGAGTTTTCTTAAGAACAGGTAAATCTAATTTGTTATAAAGAATCTCAACAAGTTGCTTTGGAGAATCCATATTAAATTCTTCTCCAGCCATTTTAAATGCAGCTTTAGATAATTCTTCAATCTTAATTGCTAGCTCATCTGAGTATTTTGCCAGCATCTGTGCATCAATCTTTGCTCCATTGGTTTCAACCCTGATAAGAGATTGCAGCATCGGATATTCAATAGATGTGAGAAGATTGATTAGCTTAGGCTGGTCTTCAAGCATTTTATTCAGGTGATTGAATAGCCTTAATGTTATATCGGCATCTTCTGCAGCGTAGAATGTTGCAGCCGGAATCTCAACCTGTGCAAAATTAATTTGCTTTGAGGCTGAGCCTGCGACCTCCTCATACTTCATAGGCTCATAATTTAAATAATATACAGCCAATCTATCTAGTCCATGTCTAGTGCCAGTACTGTTCAGAACGTATGACATCAACATAGTATCTCCAAGAAATTCATCGACCTTGATGCCATGTCTATTGAGCATAGGTAGATCAAATTTAAGGTTCTGACCAACTAATTTTTTTTGATTCTTTGTGATAGCAGTGCCCAGGGTTTTTTGGATTAGATTAAGCGGGATTTGTTTTGGCATCCCGTCATAAGAATGTTTGATGGGTATATAACAACCCTCTCCTTCATTGCATGCCAGTGATATGCCTATCAAATCTGCAGTCATGGTGTCCAAAGAAGAGGTCTCAGTATCAACAGCAAAGACGCTGCAATTATCAATCTTTTTAGCCCAGGCTTTTAAATCATTTTCGGTTAAAACTACTTGATATTCTTTTTTTGATTTAGGGGTTGCTGGAATGTCACTGCTTGAGGCTGGAGAAGACTTTACCCATGTTTTAAATTCAAGGGATGTAAATAATTTATTTAGCTCATCTTGATTCTCTTTAGCCTCAAGCAAATTTTCAAGAGAAACTTTTAAATCAACATCTTTTTTCAAAGTTACAAGCTCAACATTTCTGCTTAAATCTGGAATTGAATCTCTAAAATTCTGACCCACAACGCCTGTCAATAAATCTGCATTATCTATAATTCCTTGAAGAGTCTTGAATTCGCCGAGCCACTTAACAGCGGTTTTAGGTCCTACCTTTGGAACACCAGGAATATTGTCAGATGTATCTCCAACAATAGCCAAATAATCTATTATTTGGTTGGGATGCACCCCAAACTTCTTTTCAACACCAGCAACATCATAAATTTGATTGTTCATGGTATTCATCATCTTTACTAGTGGATCCTCAACCAATTGCATGAGGTCTTTATCTAAAGAAGATATAACCATGGGCATGCCTAGCTCAGATCCCATAACAGCCAAGGTGGCAATGACATCATCTGCTTCTACTTTTGGGATTTCAATAACTGGCATTCCCATGGCGTTACATATTTCTTTTAAAGGAGAGAGTTGCTCTCTTAAATCCTCAGGCATTGGGGGGCGATTAGCTTTATAGTCTTTATATATATCGTGACGAAAGTTTTTTCCTTTGGCATCAAAAATTGAAAGATAATATGAATCAGGATTCTCTTTGCGTAAATTTCTTAGCATATTTGTAACTCCCTTTACAGCACCTGTCGGAAGACCTGATGAGGTTGTTAAGGGCGGCATAGCATGAAAGGCTCTATATAAATAAGAAGAGCCATCTATCAAAAAAATTTTTTTTGCAGGAGTATTCATAAAAATTTATTATGTCATTAGGTTTTTATATAAGCCATGGATAATATAAGATCATCATGCACTTAATCCTGAATAAAAAAATATGGGCATCCTAAAAAAAATTCTACTTTTGCCACCGCTCGTTAACTTTGGCCTTGGATTAGGATTAATAGTAGGTGCATATATTTTTGAGGTTGTTGGCTACTATGATCCTTGTCCCCTTTGCATTCTACAGCGTTGGTCTTTTGCTTTTATTGCTTTGTGTGGAGCTCTTATGATGATCCCAGGATTGTATTCAGTAATAAGAAAAATCCTTCTTCTATTAGCAGGTTTATTTTCTATGTGTGGCTGTGTGATTGCTGGTAGACAAATTTACTTGCAAAACCTGCCTAGCGATCAAGTTCCAACTTGTGCTCCTCCCATGGACTTTCTAATGGATACTCTTCCAATCTTTGAGGTTATACAAACCATACTTCTTGGTGATGGTAATTGTGCTGAATATGAATGGAGATTTATTTTTAATTTTGCCGAGTGGGCATTAATTTTCTTTGTTTTCTTACTTTTTTATAACCTCTTCTTTTTGTTTAAAAAGTCAGTTAAGACCTAAATCTGTAGTATTGCTACAAAAATAAACACTATTTTAGGTTTTAAAATCGTTGTTTATTAGCTAATTGACAATAATTACTAAATATTTTCAAATCCACTACAAAAAATTATCAAGTTATGCTTCTCTCAAAGATGTAGAATATTGTAGAATCGAAAGAGTAAAAAATTTTATGGAAAGTAACACGTTGGCTGAAACATTTGAACTAAACACAGAAGACCTAATTAAAGCTGCTATTGAAAATGGAGAAGGAACCATTGCAAGTAATGGAGCCCTTTCACTTGAAACTGGGGCTCGAACTGGACGAAGTCCAAATGATAGATTTATTGTCAAAGAGGATAGCACTTCACATCTAATAGATTGGGGCGACATTAACAAACCTTTTGATGCAGATAAGTTTGCACTTCTATGGGATAAAGTTGATTCATACTTAGCAGAAAAAAATCGCTACCTATCTAAAGTTCATGTTGGAGCGCATGATGATCATTATATTCCTGTAAATGTTACTGCTGAGAGTGCCTCTCATAGCATGTTCTCCAAATTAATTTTTATTTGTCCTGATGAATTCAACCCTCAAGCAAAAAAAGAATGGCAGATAATGAGCGCCTTAAATTACGAGTGCTCTCCAGAAGAAGATGGAACAAATTCCGAAGGATGTGTGATTATTAACTTTGCGGCAAGAAAAGTACTTCTTGCTGGCATGAAATATGCTGGTGAAATGAAAAAATCAATGTTCTCTGTGCAGAATTTTTTAATGCCCGAAAAAGATGTTTTACCGATGCATTGCTCATCTAACGTAAACAAAGATGGGAAGGTATCGCTATTTTTTGGGCTTTCAGGAACTGGAAAAACAACGCTTTCTGCTGATCCAACCTGCTCGCTTATTGGAGATGATGAGCATGGCTGGGGTGTGGGTACCGTCTTTAATTTTGAAGGGGGCTGCTATGCAAAAACCATCGATCTTTCTGAAAAAAATGAGCCTGTTATATGGAAGGCAATCAAGCATGGCAGCATAATTGAGAATGTCTTCCTAGATGAGAATGGTACTCCCGATTACACTAATACTTCGCTATCTGAGAATGGCCGCTGTTGTTATCCACGCTCACACATTGATGATGCAATTGAATCAAATTCTGCAGGCGAGCCTGAAACTGTAATATTTTTAACCTGTGACTTAACAGGCGTAATACCTCCTGTTTCTATTCTTTCAAAAGAAGCTGCTGCTTATCATTTTCTTAGTGGTTACACGGCAAAAGTTGGTTCAACTGAAGTTGGTTCTACCGAGTCAATTGGCACTACATTTTCTACCTGTTTTGGAGCGCCATTTTTTCCTAGACCGGCTGGTGTGTATGCAGATCTTTTGATGAAAAGAATTGAAGCTTTTAATTCCAAAGTCTTTCTAGTCAATACCGGATGGACTGGTGGTCCACATGGGATTGGCTCAAGATTTGATATTCCAACCACAAGAAGGATAGTGAATGCTATTCAAAATGGTGAATTAAATGATGTTGAGACTATCCATATAGACGGGCTTAATTTAGAGGTTCCAGCGGCTGTTGATGGGGTAGATTCAAAAGTTCTCACCCCTAAAGAAACATGGGCAGATCAGCACCAATATGATGAATATCTTAAAAATCTAATAGAACAGTTCCAAGAAAACTTCAAAAAATTCTCAGTAAGTGAAGCGATAGTTGCAGCGGGCCCCTCAATTTAGCCCAAACATATGACATCAGATGCGTTCAAGCGCTCTCTAAAAATTCATCAAGAAAAGGGTTTCTTTAAGAATCTTACAATCCACCGTGGCATTGAAAGAGAGTCTTTGCGCGTTACTCACAAGGGACAAATTTCACAAAATAATCACCCTGAAAATTTAGGCTCTCCCTTAACAAGCAAAGATATTACAACTGATTTTGCTGAAGCGCTTGTAGAGCTTGTTACCCCTACATTTGATTCTGCAGAAGAGCTTTTTAAGCATCTCAGTCTTCTACATAAATTTCTTTATAGCGAATTAGGCGAAGAAATACTATGGAATTTCTCTATGCCATGTGCCTTTCAAAATGAGCGAGAGATTAGAATTGCTGAATATGGTGATACTAATACCGGAATGTTGAAGCACATTTATAGAAAAGGGTTGAGATTGCGATATGGATCAATCATGCAATGTGTATCAGGAATTCACTACAACTTTTCTTTATCAAAAGATTCATGGGGCTCTTTAAGCAATAATCCTAATCAAGATTTTATAAATAATAAGTACCTTGGAACAATTAGAAACATCAAAAGAAATTTCTGGTTTATATTAGAGCGCCTAGGCGCTTCGCCCATTGCCCATGAATCATACTTATTAAACAGAGAGCATTCTTTAAACAAACATGGAAAAAATGATCTATTTTTGCCCTATGCAACATCTTTAAGAATGAGTGAGGTTGGATATCAGAGCAGTGTTCAAAATGCGTTAAAAATTAGCTATAACAATTTAGATAGCTTTATAGATGCCATAATAAACGGTATTAAGACGCCGGTTAAGGGCTTTGAAGACCTTGGGTTATTAGATGAGACCGGCGCTCCTCAACAAATATCTACTGGGATTCTTCAAATAGAAAACGAGCTATACGACATAGTTAGGCCCAAAAGATCTGGCCCAAGTGGCTCTCGTCCAGCAACTCTTTTGAGAGATGCGGGTATAGAATATTTAGAGTTGAGGGGCATTGATGTCAATCCCTTTATTCCTGAGGGTATTAACGAAAATAAAATTAAGCTTTTGGATATTTATATCATTCACTCCCTTATTTCTGAAAGTCCTGAATTTTCTGATAAAGAGATTGAGGAGATAAGAACTAATCAAAAAGTAATGGTTGAAAACGGAAGATCTAAAGATTTAAAATTGAGACTAAATGGAATTCAGATTCCGCTCACTAAATTACAAAATATCTTCTGCGATGAGCTAACTCAGGTTGCAGACGCAATGGATGAGTATCGCCCAGGATATGCAAATGCTTTGAGGGCTGAGATGAATATCGATACCCTTCCCAGCGAAAGGATTATGAATGAAATTGAGTCTCAGAATCTGTCATTTCAAGAATATGCTTTGATCCAAAGTAAAAAAATTGCTCAGGAACATCGCTCAAGTCTTAATAATGACTTTTCAGGGCTAGCGCAAAATGCCAATAATTCCTTAAAAGATTTAAAAAATCTTAAAGAAAATATGGGCATGGACATTAATAAATATGTAGAATTGTATAATTCAAAAATTTAGGAAGAACGATGAAAGCTTTACAGTGTGTAGAATTAGCAGGTCCAGAAAAATTAATCTTTACCGAAATTGACGATCCAAAGCCAGGCAATGGTCAGGTTTTGGTAGAAATTAAAGCTGCTAGCGTAAATTTTCCAGACGTCCTGATGATCCAAGGCCTGTATCAATTCCAGCCACCTATGCCATTTATCCCCGGGGCTGAATGCTCAGGAGTAATAGCTGAAATTGGAGAAGGTGTAGATTCTTGTAACGTAGGTGATCATGTGTTTGTTATGGCAGGAAATGGATGTTTTGCTGAAAAACTTGTCGTTGAAGCAGCGAGGGTAAGCCTCATTCCTAAGACGATGGATTTTCCTGTTGCAGCAGCCCTTCCTATGACTTATGGAACTTCTTTGTATGCATTAAAACAAAGAGCAGATCTTAAGCCAGGAGAGACCCTGTTGGTGCTAGGAGCTGCCGGAGGTGTTGGTTTGAGTGCCGTAGAACTTGGAAAAGCAATGGGCGCAAAAGTAATTGCCGCAGCTTCAACTGAAGAAAAAATTAAAACTTGTTTAGAGCATGGGGCTGACGAAGGTTTTGTATATCCTTCTGGAAATCTTGATCGAGATCAACAGAAAGAACTTTCTAATAAAATTAAAGAGCTTACAGGAGGACTAGGAGCCAATGTTGTATATGATCCAGTTGGAGGATCTTTTAGCGAGCCGGCCCTTAGAGCTATGGCATGGGAAGGAAGATTTCTAGTAATTGGATTTGCTGCTGGAGAAATCCCAAAACCTCCTCTTAATCTAGCACTATTAAAAGGATGCCAAATAGTTGGTGTTTTTTGGGGTGCTTGGACTGCAATGTTTCCAGCAGAAAATGAAAAAAATTTTCAAGAACTATTTGACCTTTATGCTGAAGGGAAAATTAATCCAGAAATTTCTGATAGATTCTCACTTGCTGAGTCGGCAGCTGCTATTGCCCATTTAAAAGATAGAAAAGCTAAGGGAAAGGTAATTATTGATGTTTAAGAAAGCGGGAATTTTATTCCTTTGCTTTGCATTAGCTCAATGCTCAGAAAAAATAGATTTAATGGACAGGCCCCTTCATACAAAAAACAACTCTTTCCAAACTGAAGAGCATAGATTGTTACCAATGGATGGCTCTCACAATACAAGAGAGCTAGGTGGCTATAAAACTACTGATGGCAAAACAATCAAATGGGGTAAGTTATTTCGATCAGACAAATTAAGTGATATTTCTAAAACCGATCAAGCATACTTGCAAAACCTTGGAATCAAAAAAATTGTTGATTTCAGATCTGAACAAGAAAAAGCTGAGGATCCAAATATTATTCCGACTGGAATAAGCTATGTTGAGATGCCAATCAGTGTTGATGGGGCAATGAGATCAAAAATAGAAGCTGTCTTAAAAGGTGAAACTGATAGGGAAGTCCAAAGTTTTTTAATAGACGCCAATAAAGAGTTCGTGACTAACTATGCAGATGTGTATGAAAATTTTCTCAGAGGCCTAATCGATGAGGATGCTCCAACACTTTTTCACTGTACTGCTGGTAAAGATAGAGCAGGTTTTGCTGCGGCAATAACGCTTATTGCCCTAGGGGTATCTAAAGAAGACGTAATAAATGATTACATGAAAACCAATGCCTTTACTCAAGAAAGAATTGAAGAAATTTTAGGCCAAATTGAATTGATGAGCCTGTATCAGTCAGATGTAGAGATTTTGCGACCTCTGCTAGGCGTAGAACAGATTTATATTGAGACAGCCTTTAGAACAGCTGAAGACAAATATGGAAGCTTAGAAAACTTTATAAGAGATGGTTTAAATATTTCCGATGAAGATATCCAAAAGCTTCGTAACAAATTTCTTGAAGGCTAGCGAGGAGTAACAACTGACTGATAGGTTAGAAGAAATTTTTCTGCATCAAATGGCGGTCTAAAAAAACCAGCATACTGACCATCAGGATTAATTAGCAAAATATTATTTGAATGATTTTCTAGGTGGTCCATATGATCATCGTGCATGCCTTTGGGAGGCTCGACCACCATCACGTTTAATTGTGTTGCCATGCTTAAAAGCATTGGTCTGTCTCCGCGAGCTCCAATAAATGATTCATTGAAAGCTTTGGCATATTTATCTACATCATTTGGGGTATCATTTTCAGGATCTATAGTCACAAGAAGTGTCTGCTTATTATCCATATTAAAACCTTTTGACTCTAATGTTGAATAAAGAGATTTAATTAAAGACATAGCAACTGGGCACTCTGCAGGACAGCGAGTGTACCCAAAATATATTAATGTCCATTTCCCCTTGAAAATATTTTTCTCAAGCAGCAAATCATCAGATGTCAGAATTTGAAAATTAGAAAATTCCTTTGGGTTAGGAAACTGATAATATCCGTTTACTAAAAGCTCAGGGGCAGACAAGTATCTTGGAGTAGTTAACTTATTGATAAACAGGGATAAGACTGCGATCATAAATAAAATAATTAAAGCTAATGAAATTTTAATATTCTTACTCATATTTAAATTAAGTAGTGATCTGCGAGTAAAGCAGCAAAGATAAGAAAAATATAATAAATAGAATAAACAAAGGTTGGGAAGGCATGCTCGTTATCTTGATCAAAATACAAGCGAAGCGAGTAATATAAAAAAATGGCCCCCAAAATTAATGATGAAATTAAATATAAAACTCCTGACATTAAAACCACAAAAGGCAACAAACTAACAAGAATTAGAATGATTGTGTAAAGAATAATTTGAAGTTTTGTAAATTGCACACCATGAGTAACTGGAAGCATTGGAATATTTTCTTTTGCATAATCATCTCTTCTATGAATAGCAAGAGCCCAAAAGTGAGGGGGGGTCCAAGCAAAAATAATTAATACTAATAATAAAGAATTTGGGTCTACAGAGTTCGTTACTGCTGTCCAGCCTAGCAATGGCGGAGCTGCGCCTGCAAGACCCCCAATCACAATATTTTGCGGTGTGGCTCTTTTTAAATAAACAGTATAGACAAAGGCATACCCTATCAAGGATGCCAAAGTAAGTAATGCGGTTAATGTATTTACATAAATTACTAAAATAGCTGCGCCAAGTAAGGCCAAAATAAATGCAAAAATTGATGCATTAATGGGACTAACTTCCCCCTGAGGAATAGGTCTATTTTCTGTCCTATTCATATTAGCGTCTGCCTTTCTATCAATAATTTGATTAATTGCAGCTGCTGAAGATGCGCACAAACCAATACCAAGCATTGCAAATGCTATTAATGATAATGGTGCTAAAGTTTTACTTGCTAACAATGATCCTACTAGCGCAGTAATTAGCATCATTAGAACAACATTAGGCTTACATAGTTCGTAATAGTTTTTGATTGTGCTATTCATCTTTCCAAATCACAAGATTAACCATCAGGGTTGCTAATAGTAATAATGCTGCGACTAGATTATGCGCGATAGCGATATACAAGGGAAGTACATAAACAACATTCATAATTCCTAAAGAAATCTGGGTTACCAATATCACACCTATAGTTGAAGCTAATGGAGCGGCATTAGAGAACCAAAGCTTGGTGATTAACACAATGAAGATAAGTGTTAAAATTAATGCACTGACTCTATGAGAATAATGGATGGCAACCCTTGCTTCATTATCTAGCAAGCCATATAAATAATTTGGGCCAACTTCTTGCGATAGATTAAACCCATCAGAGAAATTCATCTCAGGTAAATATGTTCCTTGGCAGGTTGGAAAATCAACACAAGCCAAAGAGGCATAGTTTGTGCTTGTCCAAGCCCCTAAGAAAATTTGGATTAAAAGAGCTATCAAGGCTATTCCACCCAGCACCTTTAGATGGCCGATCTGATGATTTTTAATGCCATCACTAGTGCTCAAAAATAAGTAAAAAAATAAACTTAGGGTTATAAAACCACCAAAAAGATGGCCGGTTACTATTATGGGTAAAAGCTTTAAGCTCACAGTAAGGTAGCCAAACAATCCCTGGCAACAAATAAAGAATAAAAGAAAGGATGTTATGGCTTTTATTCTAGATGGTAGTTTGTGCTTGAATGAAAAAAAGACTAACAATATTGCTATAAAACCAAGAGCAGCTGCAAAGTATCTATGCACAACCTCTGGAATTGCTTTATCAATTTCATATGGAAATTGAGGGAAACGTTGCTCAGCTATTAAGATTTCAGCTTCAGTTGTGGGAAATACCACAAAACCATAACAACCCGGCCAATCAGGGCAGCCAAGACCAGCATCTACAAGTCTTGTCCATGCGCCCAATGCAATCACGACAAATGCAAAACATAATCCAAAAAATGAAAGACCTCTAATTAAACTCATATTAAAACCTTTAAGTCCTTTAAAATTAATTTAGGATCCATGGAAACAGGAAAAAACATTACCGCTCTTCCATATGGATCAATGATAAAAATCTTTTGTTCAAGAAAGAATGTTTCATTGCTTGCCTCTAAGAGGCTTTTAAACAATTTTGCTTGAGAATCAATAATAATTTGTGTTCTTGGATAATCAATTAGCTGATCTCTTAGCAACTTAGTATCCTGAGAAAAAATAACTCTTTTTAATTTATTAATGTCTCTATTTAGTGCCACGTTGAGTTGTCGCATTAAATAGAGAGCCTCATCTAACTCTGCACCTGATGAGGCATAGGTAGCAAATATCCATTTGCCATCTTCAAATTTTAAATTCTCTTCATCATCAATAAGATTAAGTTTGGTTACATCAAAATATTCAGCAAAGAAAATCCCGTTATTTTTTGTATATTTTGGAGAATAGCCTGATTGGTATGAAAGTGTTGAAATCAGCAAAACCAAAAGTGGTGTTAATAATAAAATTGCTAAAAATATCTTGCTTCTCATGATTCTCTCTTAATTGCATACATAAACATTCCTGCTAACACGAGGCTCATGGTAAACCATTGAAGAGCATAGCCGTAATGTTTAGTGGGCGTTATGACAAAAGGGATTAATGCTACATATTCATTCATATACAGAGAACCGGGCTCTAAAATTAGCACCTTGTTTGAAAATTGTTTGTCGTAAGCTTCTTGAATAATGCTTGGTGATTTGGTTTGAGAAACTAAAGGCCATTTTTCAGTTAGCAATTCGTCGCCCGCTAAAACCTCTTTCTCTGGTTTGATCAAACTTCCGGTTATGCGCAATTTGGTAGAATTAAAATTTAAATCAGGCAGATCGTTTCTCGTTTTGCCTTGAGAGATCCAACCACGATCAACAAATATTGCTTGATCTTGGTCATAATAAAAAGGGGTATATATTTTATAACCCACCTTCCCGTTATTGATTTGATTGTCTATAAGAACTTGTTGGGATGAATCATAATAACCTTCTAAATACACTCTGCTCCATTGTGAAGAGGAGCTAGACATGGGCTTAGGAGCTTTTGCTTGCTCCAAGTCAAATTCCTCAATGAGACTTGCTTTTATTTCAGCTCTTTCTAGCTGCCAAAATCCCAACAAAATAAATACGACAATAAATACAAACGAAAAAGCTGTTAGTGCTTTGTTATGTTTTATAAGGTCAATTGTTGATAAATCTTTCATTCTAAAAGTGTTATAGTTCAAATATGTGGCTTAAACCTCTTATTGCAGTTGTTATCATCTTAATCTTTTTGAGCTTATTCAGTAGTCTCTTTTTTCTTTTCAAAGACCAAGGAAAGGGCAAGCGCTCAGTTTACAGTCTTGGTTTTAGGGTTAGCCTTGCAGCGTTACTGCTAATTTTGGTTTCTTATGGCCTATATACCGGAGAGCTAGGAAATGCTGTTCCTTGGGGCTCTTAATTAAAGTATATAAACAAAAAGAAATAGCATCACCCAAACCACGTCAACGAAGTGCCAATACCAAGAGGCTGCTTCAAATCCAAAATGGCTATGAGGATCAAAGTGATTGTATAAAACTGATCTAGCTAACATTACAGCAAGCATGAA
The DNA here is from genome assembly GCA_016779505.1 of SAR86 cluster bacterium. GTDB lineage: Bacteria > Pseudomonadota > Gammaproteobacteria > Magnimaribacterales > D2472 > D2472. The sequence continues at coordinate 8,120 of JADHNM010000011.1, read as the reverse complement.
CCCACCCATCATGACATGAAAGCCGTGGAATCCAGTCAACATAAAAAAGGTTGAGCCGTATATCCCAGAGTTAAGAGTCAAGCCATAATGAGCATATGCTTCATAGTATTCAGCGGCCTGCAATCCAACAAATATCAACGCAAGGGTAACGGTAACACCAAGCCAAGTATTAAAACTTTTTTTGTTATCATTTTTGAGCGCAAGGTGAGCAAAGTGCACGGTTACACTTGAGCTAAGCAGAACAATAGTGTTCCATAAAGGCAACCACTTCAAGGCATTGCCCCAACCCGGCCAACTCATATTTTTGTCTGCAAGAACATATGCCGACCCAGCATCTGGAGTAGACATCACTGGCCACGAAGCCTCAAAACCTTCCCAAAGCATATTTGCCAATCCTTTTTCACCATCTCCACCGAGCCAGGGCACAGAGAAATTTCTCACGTAAAATAATGCTCCAAAAAATGCAGCAAAAAACATTACCTCAGAAAAAATAAACCAACCCATACCAAAAACAAAGGATTTTTGAAGCTGAACACTATCTAAACCTGCAATATGTTCTCTAATAACGGTTCTAAACCAAAAATATAGAGTTGCTGCAAAAACAGCAAATCCTGAATAAAGAATATATACAGAAATGCTATCGGGTTTTCCAAGATCATTGATCGTGCCTGCGGCACCCATCACCAATAAAAAAAGAGCTGTTGCAGCATATATAGGAAATTTACTTTGCTCTGGTACATAGTACTTCTGATAACTCATATTGAAGGCTCCATTTCATGATCAGCATGATGATCATCATTATGATGTTGGGTAAACTCAACATCGTTATAATCTGTAACGTCAAATATTGTGTATGAAAGAACAACGCTATTGATTGAGCTTGGAAGCTCATTGTCAAAAATAAGCCTTACCGGTAATAGAGCTTCCTCTCCCGGGGCAAGTTCTTGTTGTTCAAAACAAAAACATTCTAGCTTTTTTAAATGTGCGGCTGCATTTGATGGAGCTACACTGGGAATAGCCTGGGCAACCATTCTTCTGTTAGTTGTATTTTTTACATAAAAAGTTGCCGTATGATACTTGCCAGTTTTGACTTGAATATTATCTTCGGAGGGTCTAAATGCCCAAGGCATCTCTTCGTTGTTATGAGAAACAAACTGAATTGAAATATCTCGCCCATTATCAAACTCAATGTTTTTATCGTTAGTGGCACTTAATTCAATTTTCCCGTTAAGGCCGGTTATTTCACAAAAAACATTGTATAGAGGGACCAAAGCAAACGAAAAGGTAAACATTCCCACAACTGCGAAACAGAGAGTTTTAATCGTTTTTTTTGATCCTTCGTTCATTAATTTACTTTAGGTGGAGTTGTAAATGTATGGTATGGAGCCGGCGATTCTACAGTCCACTCCAAGCCCCTTGAGCCCTCCCAAACCTCTGGGGTTGCCTTCTTGCCACCCATGACAGTTTTGACAACGATGAATAGAAACAAGATTTGAGAAGCACCAAATAAAAATGCTCCAACCGAGGAAATCATGTTCCAGTCTGCAAATTGCAAGGCGTAGTCAGGAATTCTTCTTGGCATTCCAGCAAGACCAATCCAATGCTGGGGGAAGAAGGTTACATTAACTCCTATAAAGGAAAGCCAAAAATGCAATTTACCAAGTCTTTCGTCATACATATTCCCTGTCCATTTTGGAATCCAATAATAGACAGCAGCCATAATCGAAAAAATTGATCCTGGCACAAGAACATAATGGAAATGAGCCACAACAAAATATGTATCATGATATTGGAAATCAGCTGGTGTAATTGCAAGCATTAATCCAGAAAAACCGCCTATAGTAAACAATACAACAAAAGCTATAGCAAAGAGCATGGGTGTCTCATAAGTAATTGAGCCTTTAAACATTGTGGTGACCCAATTAAAAACCTTCACGCCGGTTGGGACAGCAATTAACATTGTTGCCCACATAAAGAATAGTTCTGCAGCTAATGGAAGCCCAACTGTAAACATGTGATGTGCCCAAACAACAAATGATAAAATTGCAATCGAGGCCATAGCCCAAACCATGGATGCATACCCAAATAACTGCTTTCTTGAGAATGTTTCAATGATATGAGATGCAATACCAAAAGCTGGAAGAATCATAATATAGACTTCTGGGTGACCAAAAAACCAAAAAATATGTTGAAATAAAACAGGGTCTCCACCTCCAGCAGCATTAAAGAAGCTTGTTCCAAAATGGATATCCATTAGCATCATTGTTACGGCTCCTGCAAGAACAGGCATAACTGCTATTAATAAGTATGCTGTTATTAGCCACGACCATACAAAAAGTGGCATTTTCATCAAAGTCATGCCTGGTGCTCTCATATTCATAATGGTTACGATCACATTAATAGATCCCATGATCGATGATGCTCCCATGATATGAACAGAAAATATAAAGAAGGTTACGCTTGGAGGGGCATAAGTTGTGGATAGCGGAGCATAAAATGTCCATCCGAAATTAGGGGCTCCACCCTCCATAAACAAAGATGATAATAGAACAAAGAATGCAAATGGGAGTATCCAAAAACTTAAGTTATTCATTCTTGGAAGCGCCATATCAGGAGCGCCCACCATCATTGGTACAAGCCAGTTTGCTAGCCCAACAAATGCAGGCATTACAGCCCCAAAGACCATGATCAACCCATGCAATGTAAGCATTTGATTATAGAATTCTGGTTCGACAATTTGCATGCCTGGCTGAAAAAGCTCAGCCCTTATAACCATTGCCATTGCTCCACCAATCAAGAACATTGCAAAGCTAAACCATAAATATAGTGTTCCTATATCTTTATGATTTGTGGTGTATAACCATCTAGTCAATCCTTTGGCAGGACCATGATGATGGTCATCATGATTGTGGGATTCTATTACTGCGCTCATATTATTTCCTTTTTTTAAACTTTAGGTTTTTTATATTCAACAATGTCTTTGGGAACGACGATTTCTCCATCACCATTTTCAGCATTGCCCCAAGCTTGTCTTGTATAGGTGATCACCGAGGCCATATCAACCTCTGAGAGCTGATTTGCAAATGATTGCATGGCAGCTCCTTGAACACCCTCCATCAAAATCTCAATATTTTTAGCTTTGTTATTTAAAACAATGTCGCTGCCTGCAAGGTTTGGAAATATTCCTGCTATGCCTTGCCCATTAACCTGATGACATGCAACACAGTTTTTTAAATATACTCCCTCTCCTCTTTCGGTAAGCTCAGCTGTACTCCAATCTTTTTCAGTCAGTTCAGCCATTCTGAAAGCAGCATCTTTTTTATCTTGAACCCAAGCATCATATTCGTCTTGAGTAACTACTTTGACAACTACTGGCATAAATCCGTGATTTTTTCCGCAAAGCTCTGTACATTTGCCTCTGTAAATACCAGGTTCATCGACAATAGTCCAAGCGGTATTTATAAAGCCCGGAATTGCATCTTGTTTTATTGCAAAATCTGGCATCCACCAAGAATGAATAACATCATTTGCGGTAATTAAAAATCTTATCTTTTTTCCAACCGGTATTACTACAGCCTCATCAACTTCTTCAAGATAAAATTCTCCTTTAGGGGTCTTGTTATAAATCTCATCCCAATCGGTTGTGAGATTAGAGAAAAAATCTATGCCATCCTCTAGGTATTTGTATTGCCATTTCCATTGGTACCCAACAACCTGAATGTTGATGTCACCCTCAGTATCATCATAAATCTTTGTAAGAGTATTCGATGCGGGTATTGCCATAAATACCAAAATTAAAAAAGGCACTACCGTCCAAGCTAGCTCAACTTTAGTGTTTTCATGGAATGTTGCAGGGTTTGGATTTTTTTTCTTTGTAAATGCAAACATTGAGTAGAACATTATTCCAAATACAACGAGTCCTATAGCTACACAAATCCAAAAAATTAGCATATGTAAATCGAAGACTTCTTTGCTTATTGCTGTGACACCCTCGGTCATATTTAAGTCATTCCAAGCAGCAAATGTGTTGCTTGAAAACAGGATAGTTAACCCTGCAAGAAGTTTATGATTAGCGCTTCTAGTAGCTTTTTTAAACATTAGCAATCCTTCGCTTCTTGTGAAGCCTTTAAAATAAATAATTGATATATCTAATTATAACTATAAATTATGTTTATTAGTAGCTTTTTAATATAAAAGCTTGTAATAAACTGATTTTTTTGTGAGGCTATGATAGCTTTAAATGTTGTGAAATTCTAGGATTTTTTAGGTCTAAAATCTTCAATATTAAAGACTTGTGGCTCATCAGGTTTTGATTGATTGGTGGCGCTTTCTACCGGTTTATGCTCTTTAAAATCACAATTTAAACAATATATTGTTTGGTCATCTGAGGTTATTGCAATTTTGTCTATCTCTTTACAACTTGGGCATACAGCGCCCGCAATGAATCGAATAAAGTTTTTAGTCATCAGCGCTGCTTAAATTTATATTATTTATATTGGGAAAGGTATCAAACCATGATTCAAATGAAAAAGCTGCCTGAGCCACAAGCATTCCAGTTCCATCAAACCTTTTGCGAGAAAACTGACTAGCCCAGGAAAAAAATTTAGCTGATGCAATGCCATAATTCAAATCATAAAAAACTGTCCCCTCGTTAAGTTGTTGTTGGATATTCCAGTCAAAAGGGCCCGATAGAGCTGCAGATGTCGCATTAATTAACAAGTCTATTGGTTCATTATTCCGCTGGAGGGGCTGAAGCTCAAAAGAGGAAAACTTTTCTAATAATTTTTCAGTTTTTTGAATGGACCTATTGTCAACCATTAGCATTTTTGGATTCATTCTTGCAATCGCTGGAATTATGCTTTGGCTTGCACCCCCTGCTCCAAGAATTAAAACTCTTTTATTGGTTATTTCTATTTTTTTTTCAGAGCAGTCTCTAATCAACCCAAGGCCATCAGTTGATGAGGCAATGATTTGATTGTTACTATTCTTGCTAAGAGTGTTTGCAGCTCCGAGCAACTCGACTTCGCTTGATAAAATATCAGCAGAGCGAATGCAGTTCAGCTTATGCGGCAATGTTACATTTAGTCCAAAACCGCCATTTGCAAAAAAATTTTTAATAAAATTATCTAGCTCACTATCAACTACGTGATAAGGCATGTATTCAAGATTAATTCCTAACTCCTCTCCAAATTGAGAATGGATTAATGGAGACAAAGAATGATCTATAGGGTCCCCTATAACCCCAAGTTTTATCTTATTACCCATTTATATCCTCTCTTTCCAACTTTTACCCAAGAATGAAACCAAAGCTTTGTTTTTCTTGTTGATGGTTTTGCTATTAGAGTTAGGCCAACTTACCAATGGGGGCAGGGAGGCCAATATAGATTCTGCTCTTCCATTAGACTCGATTCCAAACTTTGTGCCCCTATCAAACAAAAGATTAAATTCAACGTATCGCCCTCTTCGGTATAGCTGAAAATCTTTTTCATCATTAGAAAATTTATTGTTTCTGTGATCCAAGATAATTTTTTCATAAGCATTAATATAGGATTCAGATGTTTTTTCTAGTAAATATAAGCTGGCATCAATATCTTTATGCTGTAGTTGATCAAAAAAGATGCCTCCTATTCCTCTGTTTTCATTTCTATGTGGAAGAAAAAAGTATTCATCACAATTTTTTGCAAATTTTTTATAATAGGATTTATTAAATTTGTCTAATGTATCTTTGGCTTGTTGGTGCCAAAATGCAGCATCTTGCTTCGAGGGAATAAATGGAGTTAAATCAAATCCGCCACCAATCCACCAATTATTAATTGCTCCATTCCTTCCTACCTCTAAAAAGATCCTAATATTCATGTGACTGGTAGGACAAAAAGGATTATTTGGATGAGAAATTACAGAAACTCCTACTGCATGAAATTTTGAATATTGTTTTAATTTAAGATTTTTTGCTAATGATGCAACAGGCAATTTATTTCCGGATATTGAAGAATAATTAACTGCAGCTTTTTCTATAACATCTCCATTAATAGAGATAGATAAGCCCCCGCCGCCCTGTTTTCTATCCCAAGTTTCGGCGACCCGTTTAGAGTTTTTTCTGTTCAAAGAATTTAGTTTTTTGTCTATGTTTTTTTGAACAGATTTGAATCTTGATTCAATTAATGCAAGGCTGTCTTTATTCAATTTATTCACGAATATATTCCATGCTGTTTAAGTCAATGATTGAGGATGGTTTTGAGGCATCTCCGTTATCATGAGCATACACTGCAACATCTGAATCATTAAATATTTTTTTTATATCATCAATTGAATTGGGGGTTGGGAGATTGCTGATGTTTGCCGATGTTGAAACCATTAATCCATTAAATGAATTTAGAAGGTTTGTAATAGGTAAGTGATTGCTCACTCTAATTGCAATAGTATTATCTATAGCTTTAAGGGTTGATGGTATTAGGTTGTTTGCTTGCAAAATAACAGTTACATGGCCTGGCCAAACAGACTTCAAAAACTCAATTTGCAAAGCCTTTATTTCAGCAGAATGATCCAATGCAAATGAAATTGATGGGGCTAATAAAATAAAGTTTTTATTGCCAGGTCTTTGCTTAAGAAGTGAAATTTTCTTGCACGCATTTATGTTGAACGCATCACAACCAAGACCCCACACTCCCTCTGTTGGATGAATTAAGATTTTACCTTCTTTTAGCCAATTCGATGCTTCAACAGGGCATGAAAATTCTTTCAAATTATATTATTGAATAGACTCATTTGCTGCTAGTACGTCATCATGCATTTTAGATTTATACTCTGTCAGCATTTCAGCAATTTTTTCATCTGAAGTTCCTAATATTTGCACCGCGCACAAAGCTGCATTAATTGCTCCAGACTTTCCAATTGCAAAAGTTGCAACTGGAACGCCTTTAGGCATTTGTACAGTAGCGAGCAAGGAATCAATTCCATCTAAGTCACCTCCTCCAAGAGGTATACCCAAAACAGGCTTTGTTGTTTGGGCTGCAATAGCTCCTGCTAGATGAGCGGCCATACCAGCAGCAGCAATAAATACTTTAGCACCATCTTGTTCAGACTCTTTAACCCTTTTAACTACTTCTTCTGGAGTCCTATGGGCAGAAAGTATGAACATACGGTGGGGTACATTAAATTCGTTTAATGTATCTGCGGCAGCTTGCACGACTGGCAAATCAGACTTTGAGCCCATAAATATTGAAACTGAGATGTTATCGGACATAAAATAGCTCCTTTTGCTATAAATAAAGATGTTGATTATAAAGAATGAACATATAATGTGTATATGGCTAGATTAAAAGTTTTAACATTTCCTGATCCTAGATTAAGAAAAGTTGCTGTACCAGTTACCAAATTCGACAAAAGTCTGGAAATTATAACTTCTAATATGCTTGAGACAATGTATGCGGAGGAAGGTATAGGATTGGCAGCTACGCAAGTTGATATTCACCAAAGAATAATAGTTATGGATCTATCTGAAGAGAGAAATGATCCAAAAATATTTATAAACCCCGAATTTAAGATTTTAAATGACAAAAGTCTACTTTCTTTTACGGAAGGCTGTCTTTCTGTGCCTGGAATAACCGAAGAAATAACTAGGCCAGATAAAATATACCTGACTTGGCAGGATGTTAAGGGTAAATCCTATGAAGCAGAACCATCTGGTTTATTAACCGTATGCATCCAGCATGAGATTGATCATTTAGAGGGAAAGCTAATGGTTGATTATCTCTCTCCTTTAAAAAGGGATAGAATAAGGAAGAAAGCATCTAAATAGCCGAAATTTTGAGAATTTAAGCGAACTTATAAAGAAATATGAAAGTTTTATTTGCTGGATCCCCTGAATCATCAGCGAGAATATTAAATTCACTATCCTGTGGAAGATTTAATCTTGTAGGAGTGATAAGCCAGCCTGACAAGAGGTCTAAACGGGGAAAGGGCGAAGAAGCTTCTCCAGTTGCCAAAGAGGCACTAAGGCTAGGAATTCCTACTTTTAAACCTACCTTGTTAGATGAAACCTTTGAAAAAGAAATTAAATCTCTAAGTTTTGATTTTTTAGTGGTGTCTGCTTACGGAAAAATACTACCAGATTGGTTATT
>JADHNM010000010.1 GCA_016779505.1 SAR86 cluster bacterium | reverse complement strand
ATAACTCTTTAATGAACGGTACAGTCAAAAGAGTGACCAGAGATAATATTATTGTGGACATTGGAAATGATATCGAAGCAATTCTTCCGAGAGATCAATTGCTCCCAGGTGAGATATATAAGATCAATGATAGGATGCGAGCTATTCTGCAAATTAAAGAAATAGAAGGAAGAGGTTCTCAGTTAATGCTAAGCAGAACTTGTTCTGAGATGGTAACTGAGTTATTTAGAATTGAAGTGCCGGAAATTAATGAAGATATAATTGAAATAAGGGGAATTGCGCGAGATGCTGGCTCAAGATCTAAAATTACTGTTAAAACAAATGATGGTCGAATAGATCCTGTAGGAGCTTGTGTTGGTATGCGAGGTTCAAGAGTGCAGTCTGTTTCTGGCGAGCTTGGAAACGAAAGAATAGATATTATCATTTATGATGATAATCCAGCTCAAATGGTAATTAATTCACTTGCTCCCGCAAAAGTTGAATCAATTGTTATGGATGAGGATTCTCGCTCAATGGAGCTAGCTGTCAACGAAGAAAATTTAGCACTTGCCATAGGCTCGAGGGGTCAAAATATCAGACTGGCATCTAGGCTTGTCGGATGGGAATTAAATATCATCAGCAGCAATGAAGCTGAAGCAAAAGAAAGAGTTGTGGAGGCAGAGTTTCAAGCAAAGCTAATGGACAATTTAAGCATTGATGAAAAAGAGGCTGAGGCTCTTATTAGAGGCGGCTTTTTGACTTTTGATGATATTGCTTATGCTGAGGATGGCAAACTATCCTCCGCTATGGAAATTGATGAGGTAAGAGCGGAAGAAATTAAAGCTGCCGCTGCAGATGCTGCTTTGATGGAAGCCATGGGTGAAATAACTCAAGAAGAATCCAATTTAGAATCACTCACAGAATTAGGTTTTAGCGAAGAAGAGGTTGAAACTCTTGTCTCTAATGCTCTAAAAAGCAAGGATGATATAGCAGAATTAGCTGTAGATGAGTTACAAGATATTATTGAAATCACTGAAAAGAAGGCAGCAGATATTATAATGAAAGCTCGGGAAAGTTGGTTTAATTAAAAAAAGGAAGTTATTGCATTGGGACTTACAGTAAAAGATTTCGCGAAAACCTTAAAAATTAAGGATGATGCTTTATTGGAGAGAATGAAAGCTGCGGGGCTTTCGCATAGTAAGGCTTCAGACGAAATAACTCCTGCAGATAAATTAGCGATACTTAAATCATTAAAAGAACGAAAAGGTTCAACATCCTCCTCTGTGACATCATCTTCTAGTAGTGGAGGAGTAACAGTTAAATCAAAAGGCACACTTTCTCAACCCACGTCTTCGACCCCCAGTTCATCAGAGGGCCTTACGGACAATATTGAGGCTAAAAGACAGGCTGCTGCAGAAAATTTAAAAGAACAGCAACAAAAAAGAGAAGATCAAATTAAAGAGGCTATTCGCCTAAAACAAGAGCAACAGCAGGCAGCAAAAAAATCACCCCAACAAAAATCAAGTCCTCATCAAAAACCTCAGTCAAGGGTTAATATCAAAGATCAGCTCTCCAGAGCAGCCAAAGATTACTCTCGAAGGGAAGCTAGTTTTAATGAAGCCACCGAGCATCAATTTGCAAAACCTGTTGAATTCATCAAGCGTGATATAGAAGTTCCAGAAATGATCCAGGTAGGTGAATTAGCTAAACTAATGTTTATTAAAGGCGGGGAAGTTGTCAAGGTTCTCATGAGTTTAGGGGTTGCTGCATCAATAAATGACTCTATAGATCAGGAAACCGGAATCTTAGTTGCGGAAGAGTTAGGTCATAATGGAATTGCTTTGAATGATTCATCCGTAGAAGACGAGATTATTGGTAATATAAATTATTCAGATAATCCCAAAGCAAGAGCACCAGTCATCACTGTCATGGGTCATGTTGATCATGGCAAGACAACTTTGCTTGATTTTATTCGCAAGACGAAAGTGGTTGATGGAGAAGCTGGAGGTATCACCCAACATATAGGAGCATACCAAGTGCCGGTTGGTGATTCAGTTATTACGTTTATAGATACACCTGGTCATGCAGCATTTTCATCTATGAGAGCCAGAGGCGCGAATACTACCGATATTGTAATTTTGGTCGTAGCTGCAAATGATGGAGTTATGCCTCAAACAGAAGAAGCCATTAATCATGCTAAAGCCGCTGGTGTTTCTATTGTTGTTGCAATTAACAAAATGGACCTTCAAGGTGCAGATGTAGAAAGGATTAAAGGAGATTTAGCTGCAAAAGACTTAACTCCAGAGGACTGGGGTGGAAATATTCAGATGGTACCTGTTTCTGCATTAAAAGGTGATGGAGTTGATAAGCTTCTTGAGGCTGTAATTTTAGAATCTGAGCTTTTAGAGCTCAGGGCTCACTACGAAGGGCAAGCCCAAGGAGTTGTTATTGAATCTGAATTAGATAAATTTAGAGGAGCTGTTGCTACTTTGCTTATTCAGAATGGCACATTGAAAGTTGGTGATATGGTTGTTTGTGGTGCAGCTATTGGAAAGGTAAAGAGCATTATTGGCTCTGACGGAGGTAAATTAAAATCTGCTGAGCCTTCATTTGCTGTAGAGATATTAGGATTAAGCAGCGTTCCTAATGCAGGAGAGACTTTTCAAGTAGTGAAGAATGATAAAGAAGCGCGGGAAATCGCAGCATTTAGAGAAAGCAAAATCAAAGATCGAAAAGTATTAAAGCAAAGAGATGAAAGTCTTGGCAATATTTTCGAATCCATGGGCCAATCAGATAAAAAAGTTTTAAATGTTATCTTAAAATCTGATGTTGCTGGAACCTCTGAAGCTATTGTTGCGGCCTTGGCTGATATTGGGAATGATGATGCGTCGATTAAAGTTGTTGCTTCAGGAGTGGGAGGAATTACTGAGTCAGACGCAAACTTAGCACTAGCCACAGATTCAATGATTTTAGGTTTTAATGTTCGTACAGATAATGCCGCAAAGAAAGTTGTTGAGAGTGAGGAAATGGTACTTTCCTATCACAGCATTATCTATGAATTAATAGATGAAGTTAAGGCTCGATTAAGTGGCCTATTAGACCCAATTATTAAAGAAGAAATTGTAGGAACAGCTGAGGTTCTAGAAGTATTTAATTCTCCTAAATTTGGTCAAGTTGCAGGATGTATGGTGATAGAAGGGTCTATCTTTAAAAGCAAACCTGTTAGAGTTCTTAGAGACGATGTGGTAATTCATCAAGGCGAGCTTGATTCACTCAGAAGATTTAAAGACGATGTTGGAGAAGTAAAATCTGGAACAGAATGTGGAGTCGGCATTAAAAATTATAAAGATATCCGACCGGGAGACAAGGTAGAGGTTTTTGATAGAAAAGAAGAGGCTCAAAGTATTTCATAGTATGTCTTCAGCAAGAGTCCCGAAGATTGAAGATTTTTTAAAAAAAGAAATATCTCAAATCATCTCCTCTCAAGTCAAAGACCCTCGCTACAAATTTCTAAATATAGTTGACGTGAAATGTTCATCTGATTTGGGTGTTGCCAAAGTTTTTTATACTATTATTAACGGCGATATTTCTGACTCTCCTGACAAAAAATCTCTTGAAAAATTCTCTTCAATGATTAGATCCAAGCTCTCAAAATTTATGCAAATAAGAAGAGTTCCAAAACTCATATTTAAATATGATGAAAGTCTTGAGAGGTATAATAATATCGACGCATTATTAAATTCATTAAGTGATTAGCGGTTTTCTTCTAGTTAACAAAGATCCTGGCATTACTTCATCAAGGGTCGTACAAATTTTAAAAAAAAAATTTAATCTTAAAAAAGTAGGACATTTAGGTACCTTGGACCCTATGGCAACTGGGCTTCTAATAATTGCAATAAACAGGGCCACAAAGTTTGCATCTCTTCTTTTGCAGAGTGAAAAGTCTTATCGAGCTGAGGTTACTTTGGGTATTCAGACTGACACAGATGATGCGGAGGGAGAAGTAATATCATCAAAAGCAGTGAATATCAGTGGGCTAGACGCAAAAGAATCTTTGTTAACTTTTTTGGGTGAAAGCGATCAATTGCCTCCAAATTACTCAGCGCTAAAGTATAAGGGCAAACCCATGTATAAATATGCAAGAGATGGTATTAAAGTTGAAAAAGCAGCAAGAAAAATATTAATTAAAAATATTCAAAATATTTTAATAGAATTACCCAGAGTGTCATTTGATATTTCATGCTCTAAGGGCACTTACATAAGATCTATTGCCAGAGATTTGGGGGCTAAGCTTGGCTGTGGAGCTCATTTATCAGGACTAACAAGAACAAGTCAGGAAAAATTTACGCTTTCCGAAGCATGTTCATTAGATGATATAAAGTTAAAAGACTTAATTTCATTAGAAAAAGCTTTTGAAGATTTAGATTTTATTAAATTAGATGAGAAGGATTGCAAGGCTTTTCTTCATGGCAGATCAATTGAAATAGATCTTGATCATACTAATTTATTAAGAGTATATGATTCTGCCAATCAATTTATCGCAATCGGAAAAAATTCAAGCAAGGGCTTTAAACATGAATACCTTGTTTAATGAGTAAATAAGTAATAAGCTACACCATCTTAAACTTTAGATATGCAAGGTTTGAGAAGATTAGGGAGCATATCCAAGGAGAAAATAAACATGGCTTTGTTAAAAGAAGAAAAGAATAAAATTGTTAAAGAGTTTCAGAATAGTGACACCGATACTGGCTCACCAGAAGTGCAAATCGCTCTTCTGACCGAAAATATAAATAAATTACAATCTCATTTTAAAATTCATAAAAAAGACCATCATTCAAGAACAGGTCTTATTAGAATGGTTAACCTTAGAAGAAAGCTTTTAGCTTATCTTAAGAGAAAAAATCCAGAAAGCTATCAAGACATCATTAAATCTCTTAAATTAAGAGGCTAATAAAAGGAAAATCGTGGAAGAAAATAAATTAAATACTCAATCCGTAGAGTTCGAATACGGAAATAAAACTGTCAAGATTGAAACTGGTAAAATTGCAAGACAAGCTACTTCAAGCATTATTGTTACTATTGATAACCTAGTTGTATTAACAACGATGGTAGCTAGAAGGGAAGCAGACCCAAAGAAGGATTTTTTCCCCTTAGCTGTTTTCTATCAAGAGAAGTTTTATGCAGCTGGAAAAATTCCAGGTGGATATTTTAAAAGGGAAGCCAGGCCAACTGAACAAGAGACTTTAACTTCTAGGTTGATTGATAGGCCTATTAGACCGCTCTTCCCGGAAGATTTTAAAAATGAAATACAGATTTTTTGTACTGTCTTATCATCAGATAAAAATATTAATCCTGATATAGCATCATTGATTGGAGCATCAGCAGCTCTATCAATTTCAGGGGTTCCATTTCAGGGCCCTCTTGGGGCTGCAAGAGTGGGTTTTATAGATAGTAATTATGTATTAAACCCATCCCCCGAAGAGCTTGAGAAATCCATGCTGGATATGGTAGTAGCAGGCACTGAAGATGCAGTATTAATGGTTGAATCTGAAGCAAGTGAACTTAGCGAAGATTTGATGTTGGGTTCAGTTCTTTATGGCCATCAAGAGATGCAAAAAGTTATAAAAGCTTGCTCAGAACTAAGAGCTAAAGTGAATCCTACTCCATGGGAGTTTTCTGAAGATGAATTAACGGCAGAATTTAAGAAGAAAATTGCTGATTCTTATACAGATGAAATAGCGAGCGCATTCAAGATTGCAGATAAAGCTGATAGAGGGGATGCAATTAATTCTGTTAGAGAAAAGATCAATGAAGCTCATGAAGATTTAGATGAAATGGAAAGAGGCAAATTAATGAATGCCTTTAAATTAGTGGAAAAAGATGTGGTTAGAAAAAGCATTTTGTCTAATGAACCTAGGATTGATGGAAGAGATCTAGATACTGTAAGACCAATCTATGTCGAAACCAATGTTCTGCCAAGCGTTCATGGGTCCTCTTTATTTACTCGCGGTGAAACTCAAGCATTAGTTGCAGCTACACTTGGCTCAACAAGAGATGCACAAAGGATCGAAGGGTTAAATGGCGAAGAATCAAATACTTTTATGCTGCATTACAATTTCCCTGCATACAGTGTTGGAGAGATTGGCATGCCACTTGGACCAAAGCGAAGAGAGATCGGTCATGGGAACTTAGCAAAAAGAGCAATTAAAGCTGTTCTTCCAAATCCAGAAGAGTTTGGTTATACCTTGAGAGTTGTTTCAGAAATCACCGAATCCAATGGATCAAGTTCTATGGCTTCCGTCTGCGGAACTTCTCTTTCACTAATGGATGCTGGAGTTCCTATTTCAAATCCAGTTGCAGGAATTGCTATGGGGCTTATCAAAGAAGAAGATAGCTTTGCAGTATTAACAGATATCCTGGGTGATGAAGATCACCTTGGCGATATGGATTTTAAAGTTGCTGGCACTAAAGATGGTGTTACTGCACTGCAAATGGATATTAAAGTTCAAGGTATTACAGCTGAAATTATGGAATCTGCATTAGAAAAAGCAAAAAATGCCAGGATGCATATTTTAGAAAAAATGAATGCTGTGATTTCTGCTCCAAAAGAATTGTCTGATAATACTCCTGCGATGAAAAAAATTACCGTACATCAAGACAAGATAAAAGAGATTATTGGTAAAGGCGGCGCTGTAATTAAGGGTATGCAGGCTGATACAGGTGCATCTGTAGATGTGAATGATGATGGCGTTGTTACTATATTTGGTGAAACGCAATCAATTATGAAAGCTGCTCTTGAAATCATTGAAGGCATAATAGAAGATCCTGAGCTAGATAAAGTTTACGAAGGAAAAGTCGTCAAGATTGTAGATTTTGGTGCTTTTGTAAATATTTTACCTGGAAAGGATGGACTGCTTCATGTCTCCGAGATTTCCTCTGAGCGAGTTGAGAATGTTTCCGATGTTCTTAGCGAGGGTGATGTTATTAAGGTCAAATTAATTGGATTTGATCGAGGAAAAATGAAACTATCTAAAAAAGTATTAGAGCAGTAGCCATTATAAAATCATCAATACTTATAATATATAAGAATTATTATTTATATCAGTGATAGATAAATTTACTAAATGTCAAATCTAGAAATTTTTTTATCACATCTTTCTTGTTCATAATTTCATTTTATGGTTTCATAGGTTAACTAACCGTGCAAACCATAGGGGGAAATTATGGATAATGCATTTAGAATGTTAAGCGACCTAGTTAGTAATCTGACTAGTGTTATCGTTGGTATCTTAGGACTTGGTATCGTTGGAAGCCTTGCTTTCGGTGATATGATGGGGCTAGATGTAATTGGAAACATTACTTCTTTAGTCGAGTCGTTAGCTTCTAGCGGTGTTGTAGGACTACTTGTATTAGCTGTTCTATATAGCTTAGTAAACAGATAAGCATTGCTTAATCTATGTTAGAAAGGGTCATTAGGCCCTTTCTAGCTTTTTTATAAAATAATGAATCTTAATAACTCTCTTACAAAACTTACTGCTTTTTTTAACAAGTTATTAAAATTATTATTACCTCTTGTAGCAGTTTCGCTATTACTGGGTATTATTTTTGGTCCAACTACTCCATTTGTTGGGGATGTTTACAAAAATGTTACTGATATTTTAAGTATGCTTGGAGAAGATGCTTTATTAGTATTAGTATCTCTAATAATAATTTTGATATTCTTTAAAAAAGAACAGTAGAAATAAGATTGTCAAATCTCAGATAATTACATTATCTGATCTTCTTTTTTTCTTGATAACTGATCGTGAATGGTGGCTATGGGTGGAATTGAACCACCGACCCCAGCGTTATGAGTGCTGTGCTCTAACCATCTGAGCTACATAGCCAAGTGGTGAAATGATAAAGAACTTGATTTAGAAGTCAAACATTAAATTTGAAGTGAATGATGTCGCCATCCATTACCATATAATCCTTTCCTTCAAGCCTTAATTTCCCATCTCTCTTAGCTCCAGATTCTCCTCCACATCTAATAAAGTCCTCATATGAAATAACCTCAGCTTTAATAAAACCTCTTTCAAAATCTGTGTGAATAACGCCAGCGGCTTGAGGTGCTAAAGAGTTTTGACGCATTGTCCAAGCTCTAGATTCCTTTGGCCCAGAGGTAAAAAATGTTTCTAGATTCAGGAGCTTGTATCCCGCAAGAATAATTTTGTTTAATACAGGCTCATCCATTCCCAGCAATTCCAGGTATTCTGCTTGTTCATCTTCCTCCAAAGTAGCTAGCTCATACTCGACTTTAATCACAGCAGGAATAATATTGATGTGATTGATATTTGCATAACTTTCTATATCATCAAGATGATTCTTTGAAGCATCATCAGATAAGTTTGCGACCAATACCATTGGTTTTGTTGAAAGCAAATTCATGCTTTCAATAAATTTTATCTCTTCAGCTTCAAACCTATCCAGCCTCGGCAAATTTCCATTTTCCATAAGCTCTTTGAGAGATTCAATTATTTCTTTATGTTTCTTTGCATCCCCATCTCCGGATCTGATTAGCTTTTCTAACTTTTGCTCTCTTTTTTCAAGAACTTCAAGGTCTGCAAAAATTAACTCAAGATTAATAGTTTCGACATCTTTTAGTGGATTGATTGAGCCGTCAACATGCACAACATTCTCATCATCAAAACACCTAACTACGTGGAGGAGGGCATTCATTTCTCTAATATTAGATAGGAATGCATTTCCTAAACCTTCGCCCTTCGAAGCGCCTTTTACAAGTCCAGCAATATCCACAAAGCTCATGGTGGTTGGGATTACTTTTGCTGAATTTACAATATTATTGATGCTATCAAGCCTCTTATCTGGAACATTAACTATTCCAAGATTAGGCTCAATTGTGCAAAACGGAAAGTTCTCTGCTGGAATAGAGGATTTTGTTATTGCATTAAACAAAGTTGACTTACCCACGTTAGGCAAGCCTAAAATCCCACATTTAAAACCCATTTTATTCAGTATGAAGTTTTAATTGAGCACTCTGAATATCATTATTGCTCAAAAGCTCAATAATATTATTGAACCTATAAAAGCTATCTAGAATTGGATCTTTTTCAGCCGGTTTGAATTTACCTAGAACCCAGTTTGTTACATCCACTTTATTGCCTGGGTGTCCAATTCCTACCCTTAGTCTGATAAATGATTTTCCTGAATGGGATATGATGCTTCTCAACCCATTATGGCCGCCGTGACCTCCGCCTATTTTTAATTTTAGGCTTCCAATTGGTAGGTCTAAATCATCATGAATAATTATTATTCTATCGAGGCCAAAACTGGTTGTTTTTACAATTTTATTAATCGAATGACCGGATTCATTCACATATTGATCAGGATAACCCCACAGAATTTTTTCATCAGAAGACATGGCAACAGTAGCTTGAATTTTTTTCTTTGACTGAAGTTCTAGATTGCAATCAGCTGCTATACTTTTTATCCAGTCTTTTCCAATATTATGTCGTGTTCCATTGTATTGATCGCCAGGATTACCTAAGCCAATGATGCAGATATTAGGCACAGAAAATACGAACTTTAATCACTTGATTCTTCTTCGGGAGTCTCTTCATTAGAATCATCCTGTTCTACAGACTCCTCTTCTCCCTCAGCTACTTCACCTTCCTCACCATCTGATAAAATCTCAGGCTCTTCTTCTGCTCTTGGAGGGTTGACTGAAACAATCATTTGGTCATTTTCTTCATCAAAGCCAGGGATTTCAGCACCTTCTGGTAGATTGATATCAGATAAACGGATTGCTTCATTTAGCATTAAATTTGTAATATCAATTTCAATTGCTTCTGGGATATTTCCTGCCAAGCAGGCGATTTCTATTTCTGAAATTGCTTTAGCAAGCACGCCACCATCTGTTTTAACTCCCTCACAGTCCTCTTCGCCATTAAATCTGAATGGAACAACAACTTTGAGTTTAGTTTTACTGGAAACTCTTTGAAAGTCTGCATGAAGAAATTTACCTTTTACAGGTTCTCTTTGAAGCTCCTTGAGAACAACTTTTTCTTCATTTCCCTCAAGTAAAATTTTAAGAACTTGGGTATAAAAGAGTTCATTTTCTGAAGCTTTTGTAAGCTCATTCAACTTCAGCTTAATATTCTTTGATTCCTCTTCATTACCGTAGATAATAGCAGGAACCATTGAATCTTCTCGTCTAATTTCTCGAGTTTTGTTTGTTCCAGTTCTAACTCTTAGATCTGCATTTAATATAATTTCATTTGACATAGGTCTTACCTTATAACTTATCTTTCTACAAAAATAGAGCGCTTAGCGACTCTTCATTGTTTAATCTTCTGATGCACTCTGCAATAGTAGGGGCAAGAGAAATGACGCGTATTTTACTGCATTTTTCTGCTTCTGGGGACAAAGAAATTGAATTGGTTACAACTAATTCATCTATTGAAGAATTAGAGATTCTCTCAATCGCAGGGCCAGATAAAACTGGATGGGTGATATAAGCCTTCACCTTGGCCGCGCCTGCATCTTTAAGAGCCTGAGCCGCATTACATAATGTTCCGGCTGTATCAATAATATCATCAGGGACAATACAACTTTTTCCTTCAACATCTCCAATAATATTCATTACCTCAGATTCATTCGCAGTTGCCCGTCTTTTATCGATAATAGCAAGATCAGACTCATCTAAGAATTTTGCTAATGCCCTTGCTCTAACGACTCCACCAACATCAGGGGAAACAACTAATATTTTTTCATCTTTTGTAGACCTTGATTTAATATCATCGTGCATGATCTTAGTTGCATAAACATTATCGGCCGGCATATCAAAAAAACCTTGAATAGATTCTGAGTGAAGATCGACAGTTAGCACTCTATCGACACCAACTGAGTTCATCATGTCTGCTATAACTTTTGCACTAATTGGAACTCTGGCAGACCTTACCCTTCTGTCTTGACGAGCATAACCATAATAGGGAAGGATAGCTGTTATTCTAGAGGCTGATGATCGCTTTAGAGCATCAGTAATTAACATTAACTCCATTAAATTAGAATTTGTTGGAGCGCATGTAGATTGAATAATATATGCCTCATGACCTCTTACATTCTCAAGAATTTCTACTTTTATTTCACCATCAGAAAATTTTCCAAGATCAATATTACCCAGCTTTAGTCCAAGTATCTTTGCAACTTCCTCTGAAAGAGGTATTGATGCGGAGCCGGAAAAAATTCCTACAGTGGGTTTGTTAATCATTTTCTTCAGTGCTGGCTGGGGTGGCTGGATTCGAACCAGCGCATGACGGGATCAAAACCCGTTGCCTTACCGCTTGGCTACACCCCATTATTTTAAGTAAGTTAATAATGGTGAACATTGTAAAGGTTCACAAAAAGAGTGTCTCCATTTAGTTGGAATTTTTTTCAAAGTTTTTTCAATTTTGTTTTTATCATTATAAGTACAAAATATTGTTGATCCTGTTCCGGATAGCTTAAAGGAGTTATTTTTATTCAGTTCATTAAAAATTCTTTTTATATCTTGATTTTTTTCAAGAAAAATAGGCAAAAACGAGTTCTCTTCCTTCGCTAGAATTGATTCTTGAGAACTCTTGCTTAAATTATCCCATTCAGAGAAAAATTCTTTGGTTGAGGAGTGAACTTGTGGAAATAGTAATAAATATTTTTTATTAGAATGTTTTATTTCCTCAAATAGTTTTTCACCAATACCAGATGCATGAGCATTCTTTCCAAAAATAAAAAAAGGCACATCGGCTCCTAGTTTTTTGCCTAATTTCATTAATTCCGCACAAGAAAGCCCTAGTTTAAATAAAAAATTTGTTCCTATGAGCGCTGCAGCTGCATTTGAGCTACCGCCACCCAGGCCTCCTCCTAAAGGGATATTCTTTACAATCTCCACATCACAATATATTTCTTTTTCAATGTAATTTGATAATGATCTGATTGCATCAAAAACTATATTTTTCCTCCCATCAATCGAGGCTCCGAGATTAGTTTTTACAGATATGGACTTACTAGATGTTTTTTTGATTAACATCTCATCAAACAAATTGATTAGTTGAAAATGTGTTTTAATTTCATGCATCCCATCAGTTCTTTTGCTCAATACAGAGAGATTTAAGTTCAGTTTTGCAGGACAATTTACTTTTAAGCTATCCACTCTTTAAAAGCCCAATAATTTTTAGCTCAGTTTTGTATGTCATATAGATTGATACAGTACCATTATTTTGATGATTGCATTTTAATTCAAAATCATATTTTTTTAAGATAAAAATATTTTTATCAATATTTAGCTCGCTAAAGCAAGAATTAAAAAAATTGACATAGTCTTTTTTTTCAAAACTCTGAAATAAATAGAGATACTCATTATCAATTTTCGGATCAAACGACAGGCCTGCGGAATGATCAAATTCAATCTTTAATAGATTTCCAAATAAAGGTTTGCCAATCTGTATAATAACTTTTTCAGGCAATGCATTAACTCTTACATTATAGTTAGAGCGGCTTTGAGTGTTGGTAAAAGATAACTTGCCTACAAATACTCTTTCTGAAAATGTTGAGTGAGATATTGACGTACATGAACCTAAGAAAATTAAAAGAAATATTGAGATAATTTTTGTTATGGAATTACAGCTATTTGGCATAAATCATAAAACTACAAAGTTATCAGAGAGAGAGCTTTTTATTATAAATGACTCTAATCAAGAAGACTTTAAAAACTTCTTTGACAGTAGTTTTAATGATTCTATAGAATCATTTTTTGCTCTCTCTACTTGTAATAGAACCGAGGTTTATGTTTATGGCGCCTCATTAAATATAACGCAAATTGCCAAAAAAACCCTTGAATTCTTTGGTTCAAGCGATTATCTGAATGATGATTTGTATTTTTTTAAGGGAAATGAGGCTATCGAACATATGTGCTATGTTGCAAGCGGCCTTGATTCACAGGTGTTGGGCGAGCAGGAAATACTGGGTCAATTCAAGCAATCAATTCAGACATATATTGGACTCGGTTCATTGAATGGCCCATTTCAAAAACTAACTGAGGATATTACATCAATTGCAAAAGCAGCAAGAACAGAAACACAGATTGGTTTTAATCCATTATCCGTTTCAGGCCTGTCATTAAAAATTGTTCAAGAGATTTTTGAGGATCCAACTCAACAAAAACTTACAATTGTAGGGGCTGGTCAGATGGCAATAAGCGTTATTGAAAATTTTTATACAAATGGCATCACTAACATCAATGCGGTTAATCGATCAAAGAAAACATTAAAAGTTAATAACTCTCTTTCTATTGAAACAACTCAGCTATCTCAGCTTGGAGCTCTGATTCAAAATACAGATATTTTAGTCACCTCTATTAATTCACCTCTACCTATCATTGGAAAGGGGTTAATCGAGCAAGTGATGAGAGAAAGAAAGAACAAACCCATGCTATTAATTGATTTGGGAGTTCCTAGAAACATAGAGAATCAAGTTAGAGATCTGGAGTATGCTTATTTGTTCACAATTGAGGATATTGAGCTTGTTACCCAAGAGAATTTAGAAGAACGCTCCTCTGAGGCATTGAAAGCAAGAGATCTTATTCAGAAAAGAATTGAATCTTTGAATCAAGAACAAGCTAATCAAAATAATCGCAAAGAAGCCTATATTGCTCTTAAGGATGTCTCTAATAATCTTAATGAACAAGATTTCTTAGAGTTACTAAATTCAGATGACCCATATACATCGCTTAAACAAATACATCTTGTCTCAGAGGATCAGCTACAATATATTTCAACATTAACCCCTCATGCTATTTTGTCTATGATTAAGGAAATTAGAAGTGCTTGAAGATTCTATTATTGCAAAATTAGAGAGCGTAAAATTACGATCCACTGAGATCCATGAAGCTCTTGCAAGAGAGGGTGCGACAGATGATATGGCGCAATTCACTCAATTAAATAAGGAATATTCTGAAATTACACCTATCGTTGATTTATTTCAATCACTTCAAGATGTCCAGAAAGAATTAAATGGCGCAAAGGAACTTTTAGATTCAGGAGATTCAGAGCTAATAGAGCTTGCAAAAATAGAAATCTCAGCTAATCAAGATAAGATTAAAGAGCTTGAGCAAAACCTTAAATTCATGCTTTTGCCTAAAGATGAGGCAGATGACGGGGCTGCTTATCTTGAGATTAGAGCGGGAGCCGGCGGTGATGAGGCAGCAATATTTGCAGCAGATTTATTTAGAATGTATTCAAGGTTATCTGAGCGTCAAGGCTGGAAGGTTGAAATTGTAAATACAAAGCTATCAGAGCCCAGTGGTTTAAAAGAGGCTGTGGTTAAAATTAATGGTCAAGGGGTTTTTAAGTTTCTCAAATTTGAATCAGGCGTTCATCGTGTTCAAAGAGTGCCTGAAACTGAGTCACAAGGAAGAATTCATACCTCAACAGTTACCGTTGCAATTTTACCTGAAGTTGATGAGGTGCAAGACATAGAGATAGATAAAAGCGAACTAAGAGTCGATACTTACAGAGCATCCGGTGCAGGGGGGCAGCATGTTAATAAAACTGACTCTGCCGTCAGACTAACTCATATACCAACCGGAGTTGTTGTTGAATGTCAGGATGATAGATCACAACATAAAAACAAGGCTAAGGCCATGGCTCTGTTGGCCGCGAAATTAAAACAAAATGAGATTGATGAGCAGCAAAATACAATTGCCAGTGAAAGAAAAATTCTCGTGGGAACTGGTGATAGAAGTGAGAAGATTAGGACTTACAATTTCCCTCAGGGAAGAATCACTGATCACAGAATCAAGCTAACTCAACATAATTTAGACCAAGTGATGGATGGCGATATGATTTCTATTTGCCAAGCCCTAATTACTGAAAATCAATTAGCCCAGCTTTCTAACCTTGAAGAAACCTCATAATTGAATCAAAGCGTTAAATATTATTTTGCTCTTGCTAGATCAAAAGAGTCTCAGTATCAAAATATTTTACGGGACCTAAAATACTTCTTAAAGTCTCTTGGGGTAAACGATACAATTATTACCCTTGAAGATGAATATGATTTATCAGCTGAAGAAACCTTAAAACTCGATACTTTTTTTTCATCATACTTAGCTGGCATTCCCCTTGATTATATTTTAAATAAATCAGAATTCATGGGGTATAAATTTTATGTTGACTCAAGAGCATTAATTCCTAGACCAGAAACAGAATTAATTGTTGAGTGGGTATTAGATTTATCGTTAAACAAAAACGCAACAATTTTTGAGGCTGGAACAGGCTCAGGTTGCATAGCCATATCAATTTGTTTAAAAAACAAAGATCTAAAAATTCTTGCCTCAGATCTTTCAGGTCAAGCATTGGAAGTTGCTCAAATCAATAGAGAGCTACACAATGCTTTCAATGTAACCTTTATACAGTCTAATTGGTTGGCTTGCTCGATAGAGAATTCTCTTGATTTGGTTATTTCCAATCCACCATACATAAAACCAAATGATCCCCATCTTAAAGATCTTAATCATGAGCCTTTCATTGCATTGATCACTGAAAATGGCTCACAAAGTTTTTTTCAAATTGCTTCACAAGCAATATATTCTCTAAAGCCTGGAGGGAAAATTATATTTGAACATGGTCATTCTCAAGCAGCAGAGGTTTCAAATATTTTAAAAGACTGTGGCTTTAAAAATATTGTGACTTGTAAAGATTTTCAAGGTTTAGATAGATATACCCATGCAAATAAATAATATTATTTTCATATGATAAGATTTATTCTTAAGAGTTAATGCAGAATATAATTCTGTAAAAAACCAACTAGATTACTTATAAATAAAGGGGTTATTTCAATGAAGGGTAATATGATGAATTGGGATTTAACTATCCCGCAGGCAATTTTACATGCCGAAAAATATAATTTTGATGGCAAGTTAGTTTCACGAGAATTAGATGGCTCAATAAATTCAACTACATATGGAAAGTCAATTAAGCGATCTAAAAAGCTTGCTAATGCCCTGGCAAAACTTGGCGTAAATGCACACGATCGAGTAGCAACTATTGCCTGGAATAATAGTAGGCACTTTGAAACCTATTTTGCTGTATCTGGCATGGGAGCTATCCTTCATACCTTGAATCCAAGATATTCCCCTGACCAGTTAATATACATACTCAATCACGCAGAGGACGAAGTTTTAATTGTTGATCCTACATTTATTCCGCTTGTGGAGAGTGTTCAAGATAAATTAAATACAGTTAAAACTATAATTATTGCCTCATCAAAAGATTCTATCCCAGATAATAATTTAAAAAATGCATTAAGTTATGATGAGTTAATTATTGACGAGTCAGATGAATATGATTGGCCTGAATTAAATGAAGATGATGCAGTCGCTTTGTGTTACACCTCTGGCACTACTGGTAACCCTAAGGGAGTTTTATATTCTCATAGGTCAACTATTTTGCATGCAATTTCAGTATCTGGAGCTATGGGTTTCGACTCTTCTAGCTCAGTCTTACCGGTTGTTCCTATGTTTCATGTTAATGCTTGGGGAGTACCTTATTGCGCATTAATTACAGGAATAACTTTAGTTTTGCCTTGTCATGCTCTGGATGGAGAGTCTTTGTATGAGCTGGTGAAGCAAGAATCAGTTGATTCAATGTTGGGTGTTCCAACTGTTTGGCTTGGACTATTACAGTATCTTGAAGGAAAGGGTCTTAAGCTTGATACAGTTGATCAAGTTTTAGTTGGAGGTTCTGCAGCACCTTATGCAATGATCAAGGCATTTGATGAGCAGCATGATGCATTTTTAACTCATGGATGGGGAATGACAGAAATGAGTCCTCTTGGAACCCTAAATGCACCAACCAAGAAAACCATGAGCCTACCTAAAGAAGAAAGATATCAGCTTCAAACAAAACAGGGTTATCCGATGTTTGGCGTGGAGATTAAGACTGTTGATGATGAAAATAATGAACTTCCTAGAGACGGAGAGGCCAGCGGCGCCCTAAAGGTTAAAGGGCCATGGATCATGCATAAATATTACAAAGCAGATGGTCCTGCAGTAGATGAAGAGGGTTGGTTTGATACAGGAGATGTTGCAACTATCCATCCAGACGGATGCATGCAGATTGTTGATAGAGCAAAAGATGTCATAAAGACTGGTGGAGAATGGATCAGCTCAATCGATTTAGAAAATGCTGTACTAACTCATGAAAATGTACTTGAAGCATGCGTCGTTGGAGTTCCCCATCCTAAGTGGGATGAGAGGCCTTTGCTTTTCTTGATCACAAAAGATGGAAATGAAATTGATACGCAGGAAATCAATGATTTCTTACTAGAAAAAGTTGTTAAGTGGTGGCTGCCCGACGATATTATTTTTGTCAAAGAGCTTCCGCATGGCGCAACAGGAAAGTTGTTGAAGGTTGAGTTACGAGAAAAATACAAAGAACATTTAATGGGAGAATAATATGTTACACATTGTAAAACCTAATGAAATTGATTCGGTAATTGGTAAGGATCTTGGCGCTTCTGAATGGATGGTGATTGATCAAGAAAGAATTGATAAATTTGCTGATGCAACTATGGATCATCAATTTATACATGTTGATCCAAAACAAGCAGAACCTATTTTTGGCTCAACAATTGCCCATGGCTTTCTTTCATTATCCTTAGTTGCTGGTATTTCATTCGCACAAGAAATTGGTATGGTGCTTGAGGGAACAAAAATGGGTTTGAATTATGGTTTGGATAAAGTGCGTTTCTTAAGTCCGGTTCCAGTTAATTCAGAAGTTCGTATTCATACTAAATGTATTGATGTGACGGAAAAAAATCCAGGACAGTTTTTAGTTAAAAATGAGGTATCAATGGAAATCAAGGGAGTAGATAAGCCAGCATATATTGCCGAGACTCTAAGCTTATTTATTACTTAAGTTTATCTTTTAAGATGCTATTAACAGCTTTGGGATTTGCCTTGCCTTCAGTTAATTTCATTACTTGCCCAACAAAGAAACCAAATAGTTTATCTTTACCCGCAAGATATGCTTCTACTTGAGTTGGATTTTCATTAATCACTGTCAGAATAATCTCTTCAATTGCTCCATCATCAGATATTTGTTCTAAGCCTTTAGATTTAATAATTTCGTCTGGAGAAGATCCATTTGTGCACATTTCTTCAAATATAGATTTTCCAATTTTACCAGAAATAGTTTGGTCATCAATTCGATTAATTAGCATGGCCACCTTATCCGCGCTTAATTTTGATTCATTAATCTCTATTTGCTGTTTATTTAAGTACGCACTAATTTCACCTATCAACCAATTTGATAGAAGGGTGTAATTTTTCGTTTTTTGTAAAGCAGTTTCAAAGAAATCAGCCATGGACTTAGACGATGCAATGATTTGCGCATCATAAGCTGTTAACCCATATTCTTGTTGATAACGAATTTCTTTTTCTTTTGGAAGCTCTGGGAATTCATCTCTAATTTTTTGTATTTCCTCATCAGAAATAATAACTGGAAGCAGATCTGGTTCTGGAAAATATCTATAATCATTTGCAAATTCTTTCGATCTCATTGGGCGAGTCTCATCTTTGGAGCTATCATAAAGTCTTGTTTCTTGAACAACTTTTTCTCCATTTTCGAGTATTTTAATTTGTCTTTTAATCTCAAAATTAATCGCTTTCTCAATAAATTTAAAAGAATTAATGTTTTTTATTTCTGTTCTAGTGCCCAGTTCTTTATCACCTTTTTTTCTTATTGATACATTTGCATCACACCTTAGGGAGCCTTGTGCCATATTCCCATCAGACACATCTAGGAAGGTAACAAGCTGATGCATTGCCTTCATGTATGCAACTGCCTCTTTTGCATTAGAAATCTCTGGCTCTGAGACTATTTCTAACAGCGGGGTTCCTGCTCTATTTAAGTCTATCGCTGAAAAGCCCTCAAATTCATCATGGATTGATTTACCAGCGTCTTCCTCTAAATGGGCTCTAGTAATATTAATGGTTTTAGTTAATTCATCTATGATAATTTCTATAGACCCGCCTATAACAATTGGTAAATCCATTTGAGTAATTTGATAACCCTTTGGGAGATCAGCGTAAAAGTAATTTTTTCTATCAAATATTGAGGTTTGATTAATCTGTGCACCAACAGCCATTCCAAATCTGATCGCTTTGTAAAAAGCTTCTTTGTTTACAGATGGCAGAACTCCTGGAAGACCACAATCAATTAAATTTACATTTGTATTCGGACTTGCTCCAAAAGCAGTTGAGGCTCTTGAAAATAACTTTGTTTTTGTTGATAGCTGAACATGTGTTTCAAGCCCAATAACGGTTTCCCAACTCATTAAAAATCTCCTAAATTAGGCTTAGCTAGATGATAATCTGAATTTTTTTGAAAAATATGTGCTGCATTAAGTAGCTGATCTTCTCTCAGAAAATTTCCAATTAATTGAAGTCCAACTGGAAGGGAATTAACTTGTCCATGTGGAATTGAAATAGCAGGCAGACCCGCCAAGTTGGATGAAATTGTAAAGAGATCTTCTAGGTAAAGCTCAACGGGATTTTGAGTACCCTTGCTACCAAATTTAAATGCAGTATTCGGTGAGGTCGGTGTCATTAAAGCATCGACTGATTGAAAAGCATTATCAAAATCATTCTTGATTAATCTTCTAACCTGTTGTGCCTTCTTGTAGTAGGCGTCATAGTATCCAGCAGATAGCGCATATGTTCCTATGAGTATCCTTCGTTTGACTTCATCTCCAAAACCTTCACTTCTTGATTTAATGTATAGATCATTCAAATCATCTGTACTTTCAGCTCTATGTCCAAAGCGAACACCGTCAAATCTTGATAAATTTGATGAACATTCAGCTGGGGCGATGGAGTAATAGGTCGGAACAGATGCTGATATATTCGGCAGTGAGACTTCAATAAATTGAGCGCCTAATTTCTCATAGGCTTTTTTTGACTCCTCAAAACGTGCTTGAACTTGGGAGTCTAAGTCGCTGAGATTAAATTCTTTAATAAGGCCTATTTTTAACCCATCAATAGGTTGATTAATATTTTCTAAGAAATCAGGAACATTAGAGTTTAAGGATGTCGTATCTTTTGCGTCATGCCCTGACATTGTATTCAACAATATTGCGCAATCTTCAGCTGTTCTTGCCAGAGGTCCTGCCTGATCTAGACTTGAGGCGAAAGCAATCATTCCCCATCTCGAAATTCTGCCATAAGTTGGCTTTAATCCAGTTATTCCACAATGTGCAGCAGGTTGGCGGATTGATCCCCCTGTATCAGTGCCAGTTGCAGCTGGGACAATTCCGGCTGCTACAGCTGCAGCAGATCCTCCAGAGCTCCCCCCTGGTACATATCCTTTTTTCCAAGGGTTATGAACATTACCAAAAAAACTAGTTTCATTAGAAGATCCCATCGCAAATTCATCCATATTTGTTTTGCCAATAGTGATTGAGCCAGCATCTTCAAGTTTCTTAACTGCTGTTGCAGTATATGGAGGGATAAAATTACTAAGTATTTTTGAAGAGCATGTTGTCCTTAAGCCTTCTGTGCAAAATAAATCTTTTTGCGCCAAAGGAATCCCAGAAAGCCGTGAAGAAGTTTTTTTATTTACATCTATAGCGTTAGCTTTCTTAACACTAAATTCCTCATTCATTGTTACAAAACAATTTAATTCTTTATATTTTTTAGCCAATTCAAGAGATTCTTGAATTAGCTCCGAAGCAGATATTGATTTGTCATCAAGCATTTCTCTAAGGTCAGCAATTGATTTAAATTGAATGCTCATTCAACCACTCTCGGTACTAGAAAGTAGTCCTCATTTGAAGCAGCTGCATTTTCAAGGAATTTCTCTTTTTTATTGTCTGACTTTTCAATGTCTTCATGCATCAAAGCTGTCATTTCAAGTGGGCTGTAAAGAGGCTCAACATCTGAAGTATCTATTGTTTGTAAGCTACCTATGAGATCAATAATTGTCTCGAGATCTTTTTGTATTTTCTCAGACTTATTTTCATCTATTTCCAGTCTGGCTAGATAGCAAATAGTTCTGACGGTTTCTTGATCCATATGATATTATTTTAATTCCGATGCGCAATATTAAACTAAAAGCATCCTAAAATGAATTTACAGGGAATATCATAGTGGATTTCAATCTATTTAAAACTGTTCGAGGCCTATTTTCTAATGATTTATCAATAGATCTAGGCACAGCCAATACATTAATTTATACAAAAGATATTGGAATAGTCCTTAATGAACCCTCTGTTGTGGCTATTCGTGAAAGTCGAGGCCAAAAGACTGTTGTAGCGGTAGGGCATGAAGCCAAAAAAATGCTTGGAAGAACTCCAGGTAATATTAAAGCTATTAGACCTTTGTCAGAAGGGGTAATTGCTGACTTTCAAGTTACAGAAAAAATGCTTCAGCATTTTATAGCAAAGGTTCATGAGCAAAGGTTTATTAAACCCAGCCCAAGAGTTCTCGTGTGTGTACCTTGTAGATCAACTCAAGTTGAAAGAAGGGCTATTAGAGAATCAGTTTTAGGTGCTGGAGCTAGAGACGTAAAATTAATCGAAGAGCCAATGGCTGCTGCTATTGGAGCTGGTCTTCCCGTTGAGGAAGCTAATGGGAATATGGTTGTGGATATCGGAGGGGGGACTTCAGAAATTGCCATCCTTTCTCTGAATGGAGTGGTCTATGCTGAGTCAGTAAAAATTGGTGGCGATCTTATGGATAGCTCAATTACTTCATGGGTTAGAAGGAACTACGGCTGCGTTATTGGAGAATCCACAGCTGAAAAAATTAAATATACTATTGGATGCGCATCTCCTGACTCTGAAGATCTTGAAATGAATGTAACGGGACGAAATTTAGCTGAGGGAATCCCGGAAACCTTTACTTTGAAAAGCTCTCAAATTTATGAGGCCATGAGAGATCCATTGTCTGGGATGGTGCGTGCAATAAGAAATGCTTTAGAGCTCTCTCCACCTGAGCTTGCAGCAGATATTGCTGAAAGAGGAATTGTCCTTACTGGCGGAGGGGCTTTAATGCGAGATCTGGATAAATTAATTTCTTCTTCTACCGGAATCCCAGTAATCGTAGCTGAAGATCCATTAACGTGTGTTGCAAGAGGCGGAGGCAAGGCACTTGAAATAATTGATAAGTATAATATTGATCTACTTTCAACAGAATAATTAACTAAAATATGGCGAGATCTACGCCTACATATACTCCAGTTAGAAATTATGCGTTCGGCTTTATCTTGTCAGTATTTTTATTATTTAGTGATATTAGCTACGGAACTTTTGCTCCATTGAGAGGTCTTGTTCAAGCTTCAAATCTCTATGCACAAATGGTCTCTAGAAGCATTTTTGAAAATGTTAGTAATTTATTATATTCATTTAAACAAAATAGAAACCTCACTCAAGAAAACAAAGATTTAAAAGAACAAATTCATAAAATTAGGACTCAGGAATTTATTAAAAGTAAAGAAGCAGAAAAGTCATTCGAAATTATTAATTTTCAAAAGACATTGATTAGCTCCCTGAAAAGTAAGGATATAAATATATTTAAGATAGCTTCCATAGATTTAAGAAATTATCTTTGCTGCTCAACACATAAAATCTTCTTGCAGAATCTAAATCAGGTTCAAGTACTTGAAAATACTCCAGTCTTTGCAGGGAGTTCATATGTTGGCCAAACAAAAAGCACCTATTTGAACTTTATTGAAGTCATACTTTTTTCAGATACCAAGCACTTATTGCCAATTAAATCGAATTTTTTCTATTGTGATGCTAGAGGCAAAGGGAAGCCAATGTTAATTTCTTGCAAACTAAATAAAAATATTGATGATTTTCAAAATAAGATTAGCGATGCTATTTTTACATCTGGTTTAGGTGGCATTTTTTTAAAAGATATCGAGATTGGAAATATCTCAGCTATCAATTCAATCTCAATTAATGAAATTGAAGTTGTAATAACTTTAAAAACCAACCCTTTGGAAGAAAACTTTTTTGGAATAATAGGCAGTGAAGCTGATGAAATTTAGCAATCATCTAATTATTCTTTTTACAATTATGCTGGGTTTTGCGCTTGATGATTTCATGAATCCAGTCAGCATTAAATTATTTGTAGAATTAAATTTTGGTTTTTTAATTTTTGCATACTGGGTTTTTGCATTGCCAGAGAAAATTCAAAGCTCAGCTGCATTGATTTACGGACTGATAATCGATTTATTATTTTCAAATGTGATTGGTTTTAATATGCTTTTTTTTATTACAACCTCTTACATTATTCACTTGTATGTTTTTCGATTTAGAATTTTTTCTTATTTTCAATTATCGGTTTTCTTTTCAGGATCATCTACCATCTACACAGCATGTAAATATCTTTTACTTTCTCCTTATAATTATTCATATATTGTATTGATGGTGAGTTTTTTAATAACTTTAGTTTTATGGGTAGGAATTTATTTTGTTATGAGAGCTTTTAGAAGAAGTTTTTTTTCAAACTTATAGAGCATGAAAAAATTATTTTTTCTTTCTACTATTACTGTAGGTATTTTAAGTTGGATTTTTTTTCTATTCCTTTCTATTTTTGCTTTTTCTCCTTCGAGTTTAATTAAAAATATAGATCACTATTTTTTACCTTCTTACTCAATAGACTTTTCTAAACTTGAAAGTACCGGAAACGCTTTAAACAGAAATTTAAAGTTTTTTAATTTAAATATTATCCACAATCAGAAGACGCTTATTCAATCCGCAGAATTAGATATAGGACTATCTTTTAAGCCACAGAAATTTTTTAGCTTTTTAAACATAAATAATATTGCCATAAGAGATGGGTACTTTGATCATTCAAATATACAAAGTGCTGATTCATATTCAAGCTCTTTCCTAAATTTTGATGAACAAATTTCGCTTTCATTTCAAGATTTTGAATATCGTAAAGATGATTCGATACTTAAAATAAATGGGGATCTTTCTGGGGAGTTATTCAAATCATTTTCTGGACAGCTTAGTTTTTTGCATGACAATAAATTCAGCACCATTGCTGTTGATATTGTTGATGAATCTTATCGCTTCTCAATAAATCTTCATTCCTTTAAATGGCTTAGCTTAATTCCTGCTTTCAGTTCATCACCTGTAAAAGATTTAGCATTTCAGATGAATGCTCTTGGAAAATTGCAGCATGATCAATCAATTATAAGAGGTTCTTTTAACTCCAATGGTTTATTTTTTAGCTCATTATCAATTAAGCCAAACAAAGGATCTTTCTATTTTCAGTCTAGAAAAAATATTGGCACATTGCAATTAAGTGAATTTTTGCATCCATT
>JADHNM010000009.1 GCA_016779505.1 SAR86 cluster bacterium | reverse complement strand
AAAGGTCCTTTGCAAATTAGTGTCACAGTTTTGGGTAAGCCAGGAAAAAAAATCTTATTAAGATCCAATGCTCAGCCTGGCGATGTTTTATGTTTATCTGATGCCATAGGACATGGATATATTGGTTTTAAAGAATATAAGAAAAGCGCTTTGGTAAATAATAAAACTAAACCTTATTTATTTCCTTTAGCTCAAATAAATTATGGGAGAGTTATTTCTAGCTTTGCATCTTCTGCCATTGATATTTCCGATGGGATCATTCAGGATCTATCTCATCTCATTTCAAGTTCAGGCGTTGGCTGCGACCTTGATTTGTATAAAGTGCCATTGGCTTCAAGGCAATATGCTAAGCAATGCTTAGAGTTTGGAGATGACTATCAGCTGCTGTTCACGGTGCCTCCAAAAAAATTATCTACACTGCAAGCAAATCTCAAGTCCAGCAATAAAAAATGTCATACTATTGGTGTAATGGGTGGAAAAAAACTAACAATCTCAAACAATAATATTGGCTTACTTAAAAGCTGGGATCATTTTCAATAAAATGAATTTTCCAAATTTAAAACAACCCTCTCATCTTTTTGCTACATGGTTTGGTGTAGGTTTAATAACTCCAGCACCAGGCACCTGGGGAAGTCTAGCCGCTTTGCTCATTTGGTATTTTGCAGAGTTCTTGCACTCGTCTATACATATTATCTTGCCAGTTTTTATCTTATTTTCTTGGTTAATGTGCTCTCAGGCATCGCAAGATAGTGATTCCAAAGATCACTCAGCTATTGTCATTGATGAGGTGGCGGGAATGCTCTTAGCTTTGTCTTTTATCTCTCATGGAGTTATTACCTACATCAGCGCTTTTTTGCTTTTTAGATTATTTGATATTTGGAAGCCATGGCCAATTTCTTGGGCAGATCAAAATGTTAAAGGTGGTCTTGGTATTCTTCTTGATGATTTAATAGCAGGATTGTTTGCTGGTGGTATAATCTACGCAATTCTTCTCTTACTTTAAATCAATTGAATAGCTGTAAATTTGTATCTGAATCAGAATTACCAACTAAGTTTGGTAACTTTACCATTTCAGCTTTTGAAGAACCTAATGGGAAAGATCACATTGCATTAACCATTGGTGAAATTGAAAAACAAGATGCAGTGATGTGCAGAGTTCATTCTGAATGCCTAACTGGAGATGCATTGCATAGTCTAAGATGCGATTGTGGGCCTCAATTACAAGCAGCACTTAAAATGTTAGCTCAAAATCAATCCGGCATTCTCTTGTATTTAAGGCAAGAGGGCAGAGGCATTGGCCTAGTCAATAAAATTAGAGCATATGCTTTGCAAGATCAGGGCCATGACACAGTAGAGGCTAATGAATTATTGGGTTTTGATGCCGACCTAAGAGAATATAATATTTGCTTAGATATACTTCAGCATTTTAAAGTTTCCTCGGTTAATCTCTTAACAAATAACCCAAAAAAAGTAGATGCCCTAGAAGAGGTAGGGATCACGGTTGCCAAAAGAACATCTCTTCATGAAGGCGCAAACGAAAAGAATAAAAATTATCTCGATACCAAAAGAGATAAAATGGGTCATTTAAGATAGGCAGTCTTCTACTTTAGCAAGAATCCCTTTTGTATCCAGGCCCGTCATCTCAAGCATTTCTTCTCGACTTGCGTGATCAACAAACTCATCTGGAATACCACATATGATAATTTGCTGCTTCATTTGATTTTCCTGAGCCCATTCACTAACTGCTGACCCAGCACCACCGGATATGGCTCCATCCTCAATGGTAATAATTGTTTTTTTGCCATTTGAGTGCTCAGCCATTAATTTTTTATCTAATGGCTTAACAAATCGCATATCTAATAGAGTAGCATTTAGTTCTTGTGCAACTGCTTTTGCAGTTCCTATTAAAGCTCCAAAATTCATCACGAGCATGTCTGATTCCTGCTCACTAATTAGTCTACCTTTACCAACTTCAACAGGAATTAGTTCAAGTTCTATAGTGGAGTTAATCCCACCGCCTCTTGGATACCTTACGGCAGCTGGACCATGATGCATAAAGGCAGTAGTCAGCAATTTTCTTGTTTCGTTTTCATCTGCAGGCACTGCAATCATCATGTTAGGGATGCATCTAAGATATGTTAGGTCATAATTTCCAGAATGCGTTGGTCCATCTTCACCCACCAATCCTGCTCGATCAATTGCAAAAAGCACATTTAGATTTTGCAAAGCAACATCATGGATTAATTGATCATAAGCTCTTTGCAAAAAAGTTGAATAGATCGCAACAACAGGTTTTTTCTCTTCACACGCCATGCCAGCAGCAAGAGTGACCGCATGCTGTTCGGCGATCGCAACATCAAAAAATCTTTCAGGAAACTCTTTGCTGAAATTAACAAGCCCTGAGCCTTCTCGCATGGCAGGAGTTATTGCTATTAAATCATGATCCTTTGAAGCCATATCAACAATCCATTGCCCAAAAACATCTTGATACTTAGGAGCATGTTTTTTGTTGGTTGCATCCAATGGTTTGATTTTTCCAATTGCATGGAAACCAATTCTATCTGCTTCTGCAGGGTCCAATCCAGCTCCTTTTTTTGTGATCACATGCAAAAATTGTGGGCCTTCAAAGTCCTTTAAATTGCCTATCACTTTCATCAACTCATTAATATCATGGCCATCTATTGGACCAATATAATTCAGACCTAGCTCTTCAAATATACTTCCCGGGGCCACCATGGCTTTCATTTGAGTTTCTACTTTTCTTGCAATGTGATGCGCTTGAGGTAGATTTTCTAAAAAACTTTTCCCGCTTTTTCTTATTCCCTTATAAACTTTTGATGCCCAAATTCTTGAGAAATAATTATTTAATCCTCCAACATTTTCTGAGATAGACATATCATTATCATTAAGAATAATTAACATATCTGGCTTTACATGACCCGCGTGAGCCAAGCCTTCAAATGCCATCCCGGCTGTCATAGCTCCATCACCGATAACAGCAACCACTTTTTTATTTGTATCATTGTTTGCAATTGCCATACCAAGTGCAGCACTGATGGAAGTGCTTGAGTGGCCAACTCCAAAAGCATCATACTCACTCTCTTCTCGGTTTGGGAATGGAGCCAGCCCATCTTTATGACGGATTGAGGTAAGAGTATCTTTTCTGCCAGTTAGAATTTTATGAGGATAAGCTTGATGGCCTACATCCCACACAATTTTGTCATTGGGAGTATTGTAAAGGTAGTGTAATACGACCGTTAGCTCTACTACTCCCAACCCTCCACCAAGATGACCGCCGCTTTGACCAACACTGTATAGCATATGTGCTCGCACATCATCTGCTAATGACTTGAGTTCTACAGATGTTAAATTTTTAATATCTTTGGGCAGATTTACCTTATCCAAAACTAACGTTTGAGGAGGGCTTGATGGAATTTCAGA
Source organism: SAR86 cluster bacterium (assembly GCA_016779505.1). GTDB lineage: Bacteria > Pseudomonadota > Gammaproteobacteria > Magnimaribacterales > D2472 > D2472. Next base: position 21,055 of record JADHNM010000009.1, on the reverse strand, counting down.
GAATATTTTCATCTTAACTCTCTCTTTCAACCATAAATTTAGCTAATTCAAGCAGGTTCATAACTTTGTTTTTATCAAACGAGTCTTCTAGTTTAGCAATACATGCATTTGATAGACCATGGGCTTGATTTATGGATTCCTGTTTACCATAGGCACTTACATAAGTTAATTTTTTATTTATTAAATCTGACTGATTGCTTTTTCCCAGAATGCTTGAATCAGTAGAGACCTCCAACACATCATCCATAATCTGGAAGGCAAGACCTAGATCTTTACCAACTTGATCTAAAATTGTTAGTTGATTTTTTTGCTTTTGGTTACCTAGGTGCGGCATAGTCATTGCGACTTGAATTAACTTTCCAGTTTTTAGCTCATGAATTTTTTTAATGTCATTGTATTCATTTTTCTCACCATCCAAGTCATATTGCTGGCCTAGAATCATACCTTTGTGCCCACATGCATTTGCAAGAGCTTTGATTGAGTAAATCTTTTCCATTGGAGTCATCTCAAGCGATGAGGCAATCGTCTCATAAGCTAAAGCTTGAAGAGCATCGCCAGCTAAAATAGCTGTTGCTTCATTGAACTTAACGTGATTTGAAGCCTGGCCTCTTCTCATGTCGTCATTGTCCATTGAGGGCAAGTCATCGTGAATTAAAGAGTAGGTGTGCATGAGTTCAATGCTAGTCGCCATATCAACTAGTGCTGAATTAGAAATTTCATTATTTAGATTTCCAGAAGCAAAAACCAATCCTGCTCTAATACATTTACTATCTGCCAGAGCTGAATATCGCATGGCAGAAACTATCTTATTCGTATCTGGAAGCAGGGCATCTATTCGATTTAACACCTTCTCTTTGCATTCAGATAGAAAGCTTACAGACATGAATTCAATCTTAGCTATCCAAATCTACTGTATCGCCACTGTCTAAAAGTTTTTTTACTTTTAACTCAGCTGAAGAGAGCTGTTTCTGACATTCTTTTACTAAACCAATTCCTTCTTCAAATGATTTGACGCTATCCTCTAAGCTGATGTCACCATCTTCAAGCTTGGCAACAATTTGCTCAAGTTTTTTGAGAGATGATTCGAAATTTACTGTGTCTTTTTTGGTCATGTCTTATTGTAACTTATGATTTTTTATTCATCACTTAACTTGCAGTCTTAAATAGACCAAATCTAATTTGAAGCCATGCTTTGATCCTAGATGGAAGTATCAGTGCGGCTGGGGTAAAAATTAAAGTTAACACTGTGCTGAATGATAGGCCAAATACAATAGAGGAGGCTAATAATGTCCACCACTCAACAACACGGCTACCGATAAGTATTTCTCTTGATATCACATCAATACTTACACCTACAGCAAGCGGAAGAAGGCCGAAGATAGTAGTAGCAGTAGTCAGCAGAATGGGTCTCAGTCTTTGCTTGCAAGCTTTCATTATCACTTCTTCTTTTGAAAGATTTGGAAATTCTCCGACTAACCTGTTAAAAGTATCAATAAGAACAATATTGTTATTTACAACTATTCCTGACAAAGCAACAATTGCGATTCCATTCATGGTGGTGCTGAATGGTTTACCCATGATCATCAGGCCTATTAACACACCCACTATCGACATAAACACTGCGCTTAGCACAAGAAATGATTGATAAAAGCTATTAAATTGAGTAACGAGTAAAATTAGCATGAGCGCTAGAGCAGTTACCGCTGCACCGCCGAGGAATGCTGTGACAGCTTCGGTTTCCTCTTGTTGACCTCTAAACTTAGTTGTAATATCAGAACCAAAGTTCTGAGTTTCGAGCCATGCTCCAATTTCTTTTACTTTATCAGATTCAAGATACTCAGCTTCAGTACCCATTCCAATCTCATGGAAAAATTTACCATTTCTTCTCACAACCGATTGACGATTTTGAGTAGGTACGAGTTTTATAAAGGTGCTGATTGGAATAAGACCATTGATTGAATTTATCTTTAGATCTTTAATACCACTCAGTGATCTTAGCTCTTTATCAAACCTAGCTCTGATTTCAATTTCATCTTTGGAGTCATCTGGCCTATACTCTCCAACTTTGAAACCATTGGTTAGCATCTGAACTAATGCGCCTATATCCATCATGCTCACACCAAGTTGTGCAGCTTTTTGCTTGTCTACCTCGACTTTCCATTCAATTAATGGATGGGGCAACGTGGAATTTATATTGGTAAGTCCAGTGACATCTTCTTGTAAATACCGTTCAATGCTTTGAGTTACTTGAGCAACTTGATCTTCATTATTTCCAAAAATACCAAGTTCTATTGGGGAGCTGAAACTTGGGCCTCCCTCTTCAGGGGTAATTTCAACTATGATTCCTGGTAAGTTTGATACAGCTGCTTGCGCATTTTGAATAATCTCAGTTCCGGTTAATTCTCCAGTTAACATTCCCACTTCAAGAAAGCCTCTGGACATGGTATCTCCTCCAGAGTTAAACCATTGCGAGCCAGTTGTGAGATATAAATTTTCAATGCCGCTTACTTCAGATAAAGAAGACTCTACTCTTTCCATGATCTCTTTTGATTCAAGCGCTGAAAAGTTTCCTCGTGCTCTAATATTTATTTCTGCTGCAAAAGGATCCACTTCAGCAAAATAAATGGTTCCTTTACCAAAGTTCCCATACATGGCATATCCAAAGAACCAAAGAAGCATAAGCACAGCTATTAAGGTCTCTCCAGGATTTTTAACAAATGTTTTAAGCCATTTTCCATAAAAACTAGAAATCTTATCAAACACAAATTCACCGGTTTGCTCATTTTCACCTGATACAAGAGTCGACTTTCTTTGTCCGAATATTGAACCTATGACAGGAGTCACAATCATTGCGTATACAAGGGAAGCACTCAACACAATAAAAACTGTTACAGGAAGATAGCGCATAAATTGTCCTGTGAAGCCTGGCCAAAAAATTAAAGGTATAAAAGCTGCAATGGTTGTGGCTGTGGATGAAAGAATAGGATAAAACATTCTTTTAGAGGCCATTCGATAGGCTTCTAACCTATTCAACCCTTCAGAAATTTTTCTATCGGCATACTCTGTTACCACTATTGAGCCATCGATCAGCATTCCCAATCCAAGGAGAAGACCCATCATGACTAAAAAGTTAAATTCAATTCCCACAACCTTTAAAACAATAAAGGTTAATAAAAAACAAAAAGGAATCGAAAGGCCAACCAGCATTCCAACTCTCACGCCCATGCTTGCAATGACCAGAACCATTACCAAGAAAATAGCTGTAATAATATTCCCCTCAAGTTCAGAGATCATCATTTCTGCCCAGACAGTTTCATCATTAGTTTTTACTATTGAAAGATTGGGGGGTAAGGTTTTTTGAAAATCAGATACTTCTTTTAAAATCTTAGTTTTGGCATCAATTGCATTTGCACCAACTCTTATTCTGATCTCAAGAGTTATCGCATCCTTGCCATTTACCTTAGCAAAAGAGGAATAATCTTTAAAAGTTCTCTTAATTTCTCCAATATCACTAAGGGTTACAACTGCATCACGAGTGACTTTGATAGGAATGTTATAAACATCTTCTGCTGTTTCAAAAATTCCTGGAACTTCAATATTAAATTTACCTGTACCTGTGTCTTGAGCACCACCTGGAATGATTAAGTTATTGCTTGAAATAGCGTTATAAAGTTGATTTAGAGTAATTCCATAGGTTTCCATTTTGGATTTATCTATGATGCCAACAAGAACCTCCTGAGGAACCCCCTCGAGATCAGCCGCAAGTACTTCGCTGATAGATTCCAATTTATCTTGCAGCTCTCTTGCAATAAATACTTTTTGTCTCAATGATGCCGACCCGATAAGACTTAAATTCATGACTGGGAACATGGCAAAAGAATATTCTCTAATTTGAGGATCTTCCGCTTCCCTTGGGAGCTCAAATTTAACTTCTTCTACTGCTTGTTTGATATCCCTTAAAGCTGTATCAATGCTATAGCCAACCTCAAACTCAGCAACAATTCTTGCATAACTTAACCTTGCTGATGAAGAGAGCTCCTTGACGCCAGGAACGCTTCTAATTCTAGTTTCCAATGGTCTTGCAATTAGTCTGGAGGCATCTTCAGGAGAGGCTCCGTCTAAAAATACTTCTACGCTAACAAGGGGTAATTGAATATTTGGATCAGCAGCCACACCAAGAGCTGATCGTGCAACTGACCCTGCAACAATAACAAGTAAAGCTAAGGCAAGAGTAGTTCTTGCTTTTGATAAAGCAAAATCTACAATTTTAATCATACATCAGTCAGGAAAGTTGTTCGGACCTTCTCGCCATTTTTAACAAACCCCTGACCAAGTACAATGAGTTTTGAAAGGTTGGGAATTCCTGTTACCCATATCCCATCATTGGTATCTTCGATAATCTTGATTGGTAAAAATTTTACCTCATCGTTACCATCAACAACTCTTACGCCAAGGTCACCCTCATCTGATAACAGCAAAATTGATGGAGATATTTTATTGGCAAGCACCTTGTTGGTTTGAATGGTCATAGTTCCGGTAATTCCATCTCTTATATTGCCGCTAGCATTGGAGACTTTGGCTTCAACCCTAAATGTTCGAGTTGAAGTTGATGCACTTTTTGATACAAAGGTTAATTTACCCTTTATCACTTCACCTGTAACAAGTGCAATTTCAACATTTTGATTATTAATGATTCTTTTTATCTCTGTTTCAGGAACTTCAGCAACAAAAGTAATGGGATCTAATTCAATGATAACTGCGCATGTTTGACCTTTGCTTATGTAATTGCCAGGCTTAACGATTCTTTCAATGTAACCTTTAAATGGAGCTTTTACTTCTGTTCTATTTAGCTCGACCACACCCAGTCTGCAGAGTACTTGGTCTTTTTCTACCCAATCACCCTGGAGGACATTATTTGGCATCACTTCTCCTGAGGTCTTAGCTAATATATTTACTCTTTTTTCAGAAGTAGACGAAGAATTTATTTTAATCGAAGGCGAGAAGAATTCAGATGGACTTTCAGCAATTACCACGGAAGATAATTTCCTATCAATTTTTTCAGCCAGTGTTTTCTCTTCTACAAATTGACCAGAAATCATCCATGCTATTACTGGAATTAAGATGTATAAAGAGATTCTAACGTTTTTTGACATTTATTCTTATTTTTATAATTATTTCAAAGTTTTCATTTTGACAATCGGGGACGGATTATAGTTCATCTTTTTTGTAAAGTATACTTTACATTTTAGAGATTATGTTTTTTCCTAAGTTCTTGTAATAAGTCTATATCTAATGGCTCCAAAGCTTTTGGCTTCTCTTGTGGAGTAATCTTAAAATCTTTGCCAGCTTTCATTTTTTTAACTAAGCGCATATAGCTTTTTGAAAAAGCTTGGAAGGCATTTGTGTTATTTTGGGAATTAATTAATTCCCAACCAATTTCTCTTCCAGCCCAGTAAATGATTGGATGAGTCCAGGGAAAGCTTTGCCTAGGTGAGGAGGATTTTTGAGCCTCGATAAATGCTTCCTGTGGAGTTGGAATATTGATTGCGCCCATTGATCCTGAGCAGGCTTTTAGCACTTCGGTAAGAGTTGGAAGATAATCGTTGGATTGAATGACAGTTTCAATTGCAGCATTGATGCATTCTGCAGGATATTTTTTTAAGCTTTCTGCCCAAAGCTTCTTTGCTTCAGTGAGCCTATGATCCGTTCCAAAGACTTTGTAAAATTGATAATGATATGAAAGCTCAAGTTTTAAAAAAAGATTATCAACAGCCTCAATAAAGCTTTTTCGATCAGAATTCGAGATTTTCTGCCCAGGAATCATCTTTCGTTCTATCTTTGAATTTTTGAGAAAACTCTCCTGGTTCATTATGTCTGTAAGTTTTTTTTCCATTTTTTTCTTCGTAAGAACCAATAAACTCTTTTCGTTTTACAAAATCAACAAATTTTGAGTTCCATGACCTTAGCGCTGTTCCATTTTCTTTCCAGTAAAGTATAAACTCCTTCAAGTGCTTTAAGGCATCATTTTTTGAAACATTTGCTAACTCTAAAATATCAAAAGCATCAGAAGAAGGCGACCAATTATCATTGATGCATACAGGCAAACCTTTATTTTCCGAGTTTTCCTTAACCCACTCTCGTCGAATGAAATCTACAAATAATACATTCCAGTTATCTCTTACTTGATTTTTTTCAAACCAATACATTTTGAATTCATCTACCTTACTTTCAATAAATTCTTTATTAATCTTACCCATTCCTAAAACCTCAAATGCCTGTGCAGAGGGAGCCCAAGAGTGCTCGAGCTTTCTTTTGCCTGCATTAAGATTATTTGAAGGCAGCTTTAAAGAGTAAAGATTTTTATTTCGGGCAGGCTCATTTTTCCTAGAGATTTCCTCTGAAGAAATTAGCTTTAAATCGATTAATCTTTTAATATTTTTAAGGATTTCGTGCTCTTCTAAAAAAGGAATTTTTTCTTTAAGACTCGATGTTATTTCGTCAGGTGATGATAGTTCAGCTTTAATTGTTTTTGCAGCAGCTAGGACAATGGCGCAATCTATGCCAAGAGTTTCAGCTTCTTGCATGGAGAAAGTAAATAAGTCTTCTTTCAATTATCCTCGCCTCTTTTGCACAGCTTCGCTGATCACATTGAGGCAATTAAGAGTGTCATCCCAATTCATGCATGCATCTGTAATACTTTGACCATACGTGAGGTTATCTGAGATGCTTTGATTTCCCTCAACCAAATGACTTTCAAGCATCAAGCCTCTTAAGCTTTGATTGCCTGCTGCAATTTGTTTAGCCACATCGTTTACCACCTCAATTTGCTTTTTAAATTGCTTCTGACTATTTCCATGACTAGCATCAACCATAATAGAGTCATTTACATCAGCCTCAACTAGCGCAGTTAATGTTTGTTGAATTGCCTCCGAGGTAAAATTTGGTTCTTTTCCACCCCGTAAAATAATATGTGAATCTGAATTACCAGAAGTTTTATATATCGATACTCGCCCATCTTTTGTATTTGAAAAAAATACATGAGGATGATTTGCTGCCTGAATGCCATCAATTGCGGGTTTTAACGCTCCAGTTGTACCATTTTTAATGCCTATTGGGCATGAAAGGCCGGAGGCTAATTCTCTATGAGATTGACTTTCTGCAGTCCTAGCCCCAATTGCTCCCCAAGAAATAAGATCTGCAACATATTGAGGTGAAATAGGATCTAAAAATTCTGTACCCACAGGTAGCCCCATAGCAGTAATATCCCTTAGAATTTTTCTTGCCAGCATCAGACCCTTGTTTGCATCATAGCTTTCATTAATATCGGGGTCATTGATCAAACCCTTCCAGCCAACTGTGGTTCTGGGTTTTTCAAAATATACTCTCATGATTATTAATAAATTAGCATTTAGCGAATCTTTAGCTTCTTTTAATAAATGAGCGTATTCAAGAGCGGACTTTGGATCATGAATTGAGCATGGTCCGCAAACAACAATTACTCTGTCATCTTTTCCATGTAGAATTTGGCTAGTTTCATTTCGAGTTCCATACACTAATTTCGAAATCTCATCAGTCAAAGGATATTCTGAGATCACATCATTAGGCGTAATGAGATCGAATTTTTCAACAATTCTTGTATTGTCTGTGTGGTAAATGGATTCCATGCTCAAATATTAATGCAATTAAATTAAAAAAATAGGCTTTCACTGATCTTATTAATTCTTTTTAAAGCCCTATGAAAACCTTTTAAATCAACATTTTTATGCAAAATCACAAGATGTTGTGTTAAAAAGGGCATATAATTACAGCATCTTGTATAAATTGAATTTATGAAGTCTCAAGCACAGCTAGAATTTCCGCAATTTAAAGGCGAGGTTTTAACGCAACTTCCTGACGATTTATTTATCCCGCCTGAAGCTTTAGAAATCTTCTTAGAGGATTTTTCTGGTCCAATGGATGTATTGCTTTACTTAATACAAAAGAAAGATATCAATATTTTGGATTTAGACATTTCTGAAATTACAGATCAGTACATCCAATATATTGAATTAATGGATTCATTAAAAATAGAGCTTGCAGCTGACTATTTGGTAATGGCTGCTACCCTTGCTCAAATTAAATCTAGAATGTTAATTCCTCAGTCCGAAGAAGAAGAGGAAGAGCAAGATCCTCGATCAGAACTTATTAGAAGGTTGCAGGAATATCAAAGGTACAAAAGCGCATCAGAATCTATTTCTAATTTACCTAGATTAGATAGAGATTTTTTTCTTGCATCAACTGCCTTACCAAAATTTAAAGAGCGTGAGGCAGCTTTAGACATATCTGCTCAAGAACTTGCAGTAATATTTAATGAGGTTTCAACTCGACCTAAATTTTCAGCACATCATGAAATCCACTTTGAGGAATTATCTACCCAGGACAGAATTGCTTTGATTTTATCAATTCTCAATAAAAGAAATGTAATCCAATTTTTTCAAACATATCAGAAAAAAGAAGGGAAGCAGGGTGTGGTTGTTGCATTATTGGCCTCTTTAGATCTGGCAAAAGATGGGCATGTGGAGCTTATTCAAAACAAAGACTCTAATCAACTTTATCTTAAATCAACCAATCGAGGAGTTCACTAGATGACTGATTTACAAAACTTACCCAATATTGTTGAATCCATTCTCTTTGGCGCCGGAAGACCCATGCGTTTATCTGAGATGAAAACCCTAATGGGATCTCAGAACATAGAAGTAGATTTACCCAGCATCAAAGTAGCTTTAAATTCTTTAGAGGAAAGATACGCTCAGAGTTCCATTGAAATCAAAGAGGTAGCATCAGGTTTCAGGATGCAGGTAAGAGAGAATTATGGTGACTGCCTTTATCCTTTATGGAATGACACATCAAGCAGACTTTCAAAAGCATTAATGGAAACTGTATCCATAATTGCATACAAACAACCAGTAACGAGGGGTGATATTGAAGACATTAGAGGCGTTACTGTTAGCACCCAAATAATTAGATCATTGCTTGATAGAGAGTGGATCAAAGTATCAGGCTATCGCGATGCTCCGGGTAGACCTGCTGTATATGAAACCACTAAAACATTTTTAAATGATCTAAATCTCAGATCAATCAATGATTTACCACCATTGCCTGAGGCTTTGCCAGCGGAAGATGCCCTGGATCAACTAGAAGCTGGATAGCTCTATGCTGCGACTGCAGAAATTCTTGGCTCAAGCCGGCTTGGGTTCGCGGCGCTCATGCGAACAGCTCATTAAAGACAATAAAGTTTATGTGAATGGCAAGCTGGCTGTCTTAGGAACTAAAGTCATCGAAACTGATGAAGTCACTTTTGGGGGCGAGAGAGTGCTTTTAAAAACAGCAGACTTAAAAGTAATCATGCTCAATAAACCCCGTGGAGTATTATCTTCAAAAAAAGATGATAAGAAAATTAAGCTTGTGTTTGATTTTCTTCCAAAAGTTCAAAATGAGCCTGACTGGATTGCTGTTGGAAGACTAGATATCAATACCTCTGGGTTGATGCTATTTACAAATGATGGGACTTTTGCCCATCAACTCATGCACCCTTCATTTAAGATCGATAGAGAATATCTGGTAAGAGCAAGAGGCCATTTCAATGAGCAGAAGAAAAAAAATATGCTCTCAGGTGTGAAAATTGAAAATGAAGTTTATAAATTCTCAGATATCGTTCCAGGAGAAAAACAGAGCTCGAATCAATGGTTTTCAGTTTGCATGCTTACTGGAAAAAATCGCGAAGTCAGAAAACTCTTTGAATCTCAAGATTTAGAAGTTAGCAGATTAAAAAGAGTTAGGATAGGACCAATTTTTTTACCTTCCACTCTTAGGGAGGGCTCATGCATGAACTTAACCGAATCTCAAATTCAAGAACTCCAAAATTATGGAAAGTGATAAAGCTCACAAAGCTTTATTAAAAATTTCTACAGAAAAGAATTTCGGCTTATTAAGGAGATATCTTGAGAAGTCAGAACCAATAGAAATAAAACTTTCATCATTGCCGCTAGTTGAATACCTCTCATCGGTTGTAGTTAGCCAACAACTATCTACCAAAGCAGCAAAAACTATTTGGTCAAGAGTTCATCCTCTTGTTAAAAGTTATACCAATTATGCAAATCTAGATGCAGAACTTCGCTTAGGGGGCTTATCAAGATCAAAAGCAAACTATGTTATTGGGCTGATAGGCAATTTAAATTTATCTACTCTGCAAAAAAATGATCTAATGAAGATGTCAAATATTGAATTTGAAAGCTTGCTTCTTGCTAACAAAGGCATTGGACCATGGTCAGTCCAAATGGCTAGAATGTTTTATCTAGGGGATGCGGATGTCATGCCTATCAATGATCTCGGCATCAAACACGCCCATGAGCATTTTTTTAGTGAGCATGCGTTGAATGAAAAATTTTATGAGCCATTTAGACCTTGGAGAACTTATTTGAGTCTTTTTATGTGGCAGTCACTTTCTTAGATAGATCTGCATATTCAAAATAGTGCTGTTTTGAATCAGAGCTTTCTTCGCTAAAAAACCACAAGTAACAATTCACAAGATCACTAGGAGTTTTAAGGGTATTAGGATTTTCAGCAGGTCTTGCAGACGCCCTCATTTTTGTTTGGGTTGCCCCAGGGTCAAAGTTAAACACTTTAATAGAAGAGGTTGTTTCTAACTCATTGGCAAAAATTTCTGCTAATCCTTTTAAACCAAATTTTGAAACTGAGTAGGCGCCCCAAAAAGCCCTACCCATATTTGCAACTCCAGAAGAAGTAAAAATAATTCTTGGCAGCATTGATGTTTCAAGAATTGTTTTTAGGGTTTTGGTAAGCAGAAAGGGAGCCCTGAGATTAACATTTAAAACCTCATCCCATCGTGACAATTCGTAATCTTCTAAAGTTGTCATTGTCCCCAAGATGGCAGCATTATGAATGATGCCATCCAGCGATATAAACTCCTCAGCAATTGCATTGTGAATTTCATGCGCTGATTCATTATTTAATAGACTGAGATCAGCCTGTAAGATTAAGTGTTTTTGAGATTTAAAAGAGTGATCAAGCTGATCATAGACTGTATCTAGCTTAGAAGCATCCCTGCCTAAAAGAATAATATTAGACCCCAACTTTGAAAACTCAACTGCTAAAACTTTACCAATTCCATCGGTTGCACCGGTAATAAGTATTGTTCTGTGAGAAAGATCCATTGTTATAGCTGTGAAATTAATTTATAGAGGTCACTTGGGTGTTCGGCTCCAAGAATATGTTCGCTATGATCTTTAGCTTTAAGTGAATAGCCAAAATAACAAGCAATCACTTGTGTCCCCGCATTTATTCCTGCTTCGAGATCTTTTTTATGATCACCAACATAGACACATTCAGCAGGATGCAGGCCTAAATCTTTGCATCCTCTTAAAATTCCTTCAGGGTCTGGTTTGATAGCATTTAAGTGATCAGGACATATTAGAGTTTTGCAATTTTTAAAGGCAATCTCATTTACCAAGATTGGCTTTGCAAAACGTAGGGGCTTGTTAGTTACAATTCCATAAGGGATATTATCCTTCTCTAATGAGGACAACATCTCTTCAATGCCATCAAAAGCGCCTCCATGCTGCAAAAGGTTTAATTCGTATTCTTCCAAGAGCTCATCTCTTAAAACAGCACACTGCTCATCCGATATATCGATGTTGAAGCCTAAGCTTGTTAGCTTCCAACTTCCATCAGATACATGGCTCCTGATGATTTCAGGATCAAGTTTTGGTTGATTATGTCTTTCAAGTAAATTGTCTAAGCTCGCAATAAAGTCGGGAGCCGAATCTAAAAGAGTGCCATCAAGATCAAACAGCACACCTTTAGGCATTTTTAGACCCATGCATCATATAGTTTACTCCAAGGTCATTATTCAAATTTGCGGTATGGAAAATTGGATTGTAAAACATCCCCTTACTTTCAATTAATTTTATGCCAGCACTTCGCATATACCTCTCTAACTCTGATGGCTTAATAAACTTTTCCCATTCATGGGTTCCTTTGGGCAAAATATTAAAAATATATTCAGCACCAACAATTGCAGTAACAAAGGATCTTGCATTTCTATTTAAAGTAGAAAGAAACATTTGGCCATTAGGTTTCAGAAGATCAGAACAAGCTTTGATAAGCCGACCAGGGTCTGGAACATGCTCAATTACCTCCAAGCAGGCAACCACATCAAAAGACTCCTTTTCTTTTTTTACCAATTCTTCAGCAGTGATTAATCTGTAATCGATATTAATTTGTTTTTTTTCTGCATGGAGTTGAGCAACACCAATGTTAGCTTCTGTTACATCTATAGCAGTTACTTGAGCTCCTTTTGCATTAAGAGCCTCTGCTAGGAGACCGCCACCACATCCTACATCTAATACCTTTAAACCATTTACGGATGATTTTTGATCTATATAGTTTGCCCTAAGGGGATTTATTACATGTAAAGGTTTAAAGTCACCAGTTGGATCCCACCAACTCTCCGCTATTTCGGCAAACTTATTTACTTCGTTTTGATCAATATTTTGAGTCATAAACACTACTTCTTTTAAAGTGGCAGATTACATCATTGCATGCAAGAATAGGTAAGTTTATTATTTTTTATATAAGGAAGCTAACACTATGTCAGATAATCCAGTTGCTATTGTTACCGGGGGAAGCCGAGGTGTTGGAGCTGCGACAGCAAGAATGCTCTCTGAAAATGGTTGGAATGTTGTTATCACATGCTCCTCTTCTTTGAAGGATGCAGACCAAGTAGCTAAAAATTGTACAAATGAAAATGCAGAAGTTGTTGCATTGCAAGCTGATGTTTCAAAAGATCTCGAGTGCATAGCAACCATTAATAAAGCTATAGAAAAATGGGGGAGAATTGATGCTCTTATTAATAATGCTGGGACAACTAAATTTGCTTGGGATCATTCCGATCTTGATAGCCTTACTGCTGAAGATTTTCAATATATTTACGGCGTAAATGTTGTAGGGCCATTTCAAATGGTTAAAGCTGCAAAAGAGCATTTATTAAAAAGCGAAAATCCATGCGTTGTAAACATCTCCTCTATTGCTGGAATAAAGGGAATAGGCAGTTCAGTTGCTTACGCGTCCTCAAAGGGAGCTTTAAATACAATGACTTTATCCATGGCAAGGAACCTAGGGCCAATTAGGGTGAATGCAGTGTGTCCTGGATTTATTGAGGGAGAATGGTTAAAAAAGGGTATGGGTATTGAAATGTATGAAGGAACAAAAAAGCACATTCAAAACACAGCCCCTCTAGGTAAGACATGTTCTCCAGAGTCAATTGCTGAAGTTATCATAAATTTAGTTGAAAAGAGCGAGTTAATTACTGGGCAGTTAATTACAGTAGATGGGGGAGTCAGCTTGAACTTATAGTTAAATTTTTTAACTTGCTGTAGTTCAGCTACATTATAAATACGTCAAAAATATTGTTTTGATAGGTTTTATTTTAAATATTGACAATAACCATGAAATAATTTGCAATGGACTACAAGTTTAAATAATTAGTATTTTTATGCATATAGCTGCCTTAAAATCCCCAGACTCTAGAGATCATCGCTCAGTAATTCATCCAGATACAGTTAAAAAAATTACAGAATTATCTGGCGTAACTGTCTCATTTGAGTCAGGAATAGGAAACGGAATTAATGTCTCAGATCAAACTTTTATTGAGCTTGGTTTAAACGCTATATCAAGAGATGAATGCTTGTCTCAGGCCAATTTTATAATTACTCCATCACCATTGACTATCGATGAATCAAATAAAATTCAATCAGGCTCTACAGTTTTGGGTATGCTGAATCCCTTTCATGCAGTTGATGAGCTAAAAGCGCTAAATCAATCAAAAATTAATGTTGTTAGTATGGAATTTATACCAAGAATAACGAGAGCCCAAAAAATGGATGTCTTAAGTTCTCAAGCTAACCTCGCAGGCTATGCAGCAGTTTTGGAAGCTGCTCAGCACCTATCTTCCGCTCTTCCAATGATGATGACAGCCGCTGGAACACTTAAACCAGCCAGGGTATTTGTAATAGGTGTTGGGGTTGCTGGTTTGCAAGCTATAGCAACTGCAAAAAGATTGGGTGCTAGGGTCGAAGCATTTGATACTAGAGATGTTGTTGAGGAGCAGGTTAAATCTTTGGGTGCAAAGTTTGTAAAAATAGATCTTGGAGATACCGGTCAGACAGACCAAGGATATGCTAAAGAGCTTACTCCTGAGCAAATAGCAAAGCAAAAAGATCTTCAAAGCCAAGTATGCGAACGATCAGATATAGTCATAACAACAGCTCAAATTTTTGGGAGGCCTGCCCCTAAAATCATTGACGAAAGTACGATTAAAAAAATGAAACCCGGAAGCGTTATTCTTGATATGGCTGTAGAAACGGGTGGTAATGTGGAAGGATCTATTGTTGATGAGGTTGTGAGTATTAATGGAGTTAAAGTAGTCGGGGTTTCTTATTTAGCTTCTAGAGTATCGAGTCATGCTTCTTTTGCTCTCTCAAATAATATTATTAACTGGGTTGCTGATTTTTATAATGAAGAAACCGCACAAATCGATTTTGATTTTGAGGATGAAGTGATACAAAGCAGCGTGCTAGCTTATGAAGGAAAAATTATGAATGAGAGGTTTGCATAATGGAAATGTATATTTTATTGGGCTTTGTTTTATTGCTATCTATTTTCTTAGGTCTAGAACTTATCTCAAAAGTCCCCAGCACACTTCATACACCCTTAATGTCAGGGGCTAATGCTATCTCTGGAATTGCATTGGTGGGTGCGTTAATGCTTTCAAGCGCTGGTCAGATGCAAGACATATTAGCCTTTGGCGCAATTTTATTTGCTTCAATAAATGTATTTGGTGGCTATTTAGTAACTAACAGAATGTTAAGCATGTTCAAGAAGAAATAAATTATGGAAAATATAGCTAATATTCAGGTCATTCAAAACATTGTTTACATCATCTCCTCTGTGATGTTTATTCTTGGAATTAAAATGCTTGGGAAGGAGGCTACAGCAGTTAAAGGAAATTATTTATCTGCTCTTGCCATGTTTTCTGCTGTTGGAATAACCTGCTTAAGCCTTGATATAGATTTAAAGATAATACTTGCAGGTGTTTTACTGGGTGGCCTAATAGGCTCTTTAATAGCTATCAAAGTGAAAATGACAGCTATTCCAGAGATGGTTGCTTTATTTAACGGTTTCGGTGGCTTGGCAACATTTTTAATTGCATGGTCTCAATTCAATGAGCCTAGTAACTCTGTGTTTCAGCATGTCTTAATAATGCTAACAATCTACATTGGAGGTATCACATTTTCTGGCTCCCTCATAGCTTATGGCAAGCTTTCTGAAAAGCTTAAGCTTGGGAAAGGCTCCATGATTACAAATATTTTTATATCATTCTTTTATCTCAGCATGCCTGCTTTAATATATGTGGTAGCTGAGCCTTCTCTATCTGGGTTAATCCCACAGGTACCATCTTATTTTTCAATTTTTTTAGTTTTAACCTTGGTTGCTGGAATTGGTTTTGTGATGCCGATAGGTGGTGGAGATATGCCTGTTGTTATCTCTCTGCTTAATTCACTTTCAGGAATTGCGGCAGCGTTTGCAGGTTTATTGTTACTCAATAATGTACTAATTGTAGCTGGATCGCTTGTTGGAGCCAGTGGATTAATTTTGACTATTATCATGGCCAAGGCTATGAATAGAACTATCACGAATATTCTATTTGTTGGATACGCATCAGTCAGTCAGGCAAGCTCCTCTGAGGAGCAGGGTGAAGTCAAACCCATTACGTCTGATGATGCCTACCTAATCCTTGAAAATGCATCTAGTGTCTTGGTGGTTCCTGGCTATGGTATGGCAGTTGCTCAAGCTCAGCATGTCGTCCGGGAACTGGGAGAGCTTTTAGAAGAGAATGGAACAGAGGTGAAATATGGTATTCATCCTGTTGCAGGACGTATGCCAGGTCACATGAACGTTCTTTTAGCAGAAGCAAACGTGTCATATGATTTGCTTGCTGAGCCTGATGATGTGAACCCATCCATGGACACCATAGATGTTGCAATAGTCATAGGTGCTAACGATGTTGTAAATCCTTCTGCTACTGAGGAAGAGGGCAGTCCAATATATGGAATGCCGATTATCGAAGTCCACAATGCCAAGACAGTTTTTGTTTTAAAGAGATCTATGTCTTCTGGTTTTGCTGGGGTTCAAAACCCATTATTTTTTAGAGAAAATACCAGGATGCTATTTGGCGATGCAAAGGAATCAATTGGCCAAATTGTTGCTGAATTTAAAGACTAAAATCCCCCTGAAGTATGGTAAAATTTACCCTTAATTAAGGGAATTTCCTGCACATATAAAATATCGCTTTAAGGGCTAAAAAATGACCGATTTTGCAAAACAAATCCTACCAATAAACATTGAAGATGAGCTAAAAACTTCATACTTAAGCTATGCAATGAGCGTCATTCATGGAAGAGCTCTGCCAGACGTTAGAGACGGCTTAAAACCTGTCCATAGAAGGATTTTATTTGCTCAACACGTCCTTAGAAACACATATCGACAACCATATAAAAAATCAGCAAGAGTGGTTGGGGATGTAATCGGTAAATATCACCCTCATGGCGACTCAGCGGTGTATGAAGCAATGGTCAGAATGGCGCAAGATTTTTCTATGAGATACACCTTGGTTGAGGGACAGGGTAATTTTGGTTCAATAGATGGAGATTCTCCAGCTGCGATGCGTTATACCGAAGTGAGGATGGCAAAAATTACAGACATGATCCTCAATGATCTTGAGAAAGAAACAGTAAGCTATTCTCCTAACTATGACGGCACAGAGCAAATTCCTGATGTCATGCCAACAAGAATTCCAACATTGCTTGTAAATGGCTCTTCAGGTATCGCTGTTGGTATGGCAACAAATGTACCTCCGCACAATCTTACAGAAGTATTAAATGGTTGCTTGCTCTTACTGGATAACCCAAAAGCTACTATCGATGAGATTATTCAAATTATTACCGGACCTGATTTCCCAACAGGTGGAACCATAGACGGAAGAACTGGAATTTATGAGGGTTATAAGACTGGCAGAGGAATCATCCACGTTCGTGCTAAAACTTCTGTAGAAGAAGATAAATCTGGAAAGAGCTCTTTAATAATTAACGAAATACCTTACATGGTCAATAAAGCTAGGATGCTTGAAAGAATTGCTGAAATGGTAAAAGACAAGAAGATTGATGGCATAAGTGAAATCAGAGATGAATCAGATAAAGATGGCTTGAGAGTTGTTATTGAAGTCAAGCGCGGAGAATCTGTTGAAGTTCTAGAGAATAACTTATTTGCCCAATCACAATTGGAGCAATCTTTTGGCATTAATTTTACCGTTCTAGTGGATGGCCAGCCTCGCGTCTTAAATATCAAAGAGATACTTCAAGAATTTTTAAAACACAGAAAAGATGTTGTTACCAAAAGAACAAAGTTTGATTTAAGAAAAGCCAAAGAACGAGGACATATTGTCGAGGGATTGATGGTTGCGATAGCAAACATTGACGAGATAATTAAAATTATCAAGAAATCCAAAGATACTAAAATTGCAGCAACTGATTTATGCAAAAAATCTTGGAAAGCAGGCCCTATTGAGGCAATTCTTAAAAAGGCGGGGAAGGATGCTTGTCGACCTAAAGGCCTCTCATCTGAGTATGGAATTAAAGGGAAGAACTATAAATTATCTCCAGAGCAAGCTAAGTCTATCCTGGAATTAAGACTAGGAAGACTTACTGGTTTAGAGCAAGACAATCTTTCAGCAGAATTTAATGAAATTTTAGAAGTGATTTTGGAGCTTCAAAAAATTCTTGATGATAAGGAAACGCTTTTAAAATTAATTAAAGATGAATTGATAGAAGTCAGAGAAAATTTTGGCGATGAACGAAAAACCAATATCAATGATACTCGCCATGATATTTCCAATGAGGATTTAATTCCTGAGGAAACAAGGGTTTTGACTTTATCAAGAAGTGGTTATGCAAAAACTCAGCCTCTCGATGAATACAGAGAGCAAAGAAGAGGAGGTGTGGGAAAGGCCGGAGCTTCAGTCAAAGAGGAAGACTTAATTCAAAACTTATATGTTTTAAGTTCACATAGTCAGCTTTTATGCTTTACAACGAAAGGTAAAGTTTTTTGGCTAAAAGTCTATGAAATTCCTGTTGCAAGCAGGACCTCTAAGGGCAGACCTCTCGTCAATATGCTGAAGCTTGAAGAAGATGAAACGGTTACACAAATTTTACCAGTGGACGAGTTCTCAGAAGATAAATATATTTTCATGGCTACTCGAAATGGTGTTGTTAAAAAAACAAACCTAAATTTATTTCATAAAAAATATAAATCTGGAATTAAGGCCATTCGATTAGATGATGATGATAAATTGGTTGGGACTGTGATTACCAATGGCGATGACGATATTTTACTTTCATCTTATTCTGGAAAATTGATTAGATTTCATGAATCAAAGGTTCGCCCCATGGGAAGAACTGCAAGAGGGGTGAAAGGAATAACGCTGAAAGATGGTATGAAAGTTATTTCTTTAATGATCGGCGATCCATCTAAGACTATTTTATGTTTATCTGAAAACGGTTTCGGTAAAAGAACCAAGCTAGAAGACTTCCCTTCATATAATAGAGGCGGACAGGGAGTCATAGCCTTAAAGACTAGTGATAGAAATGGAAATATGGTCTCAGCCGTATCAGTGGATGAGAATGATGGAATTATGTTGATTAGCGACAAAGGCACATTAATTAGAACAGCCATTAGCCAAATTCCAACCCTCGGCAGAAATACTCAAGGAGTTAAAGTTATAACTCCTAAAGAAGGCGAGAAGTTAATAGAAGGCGTTAGAATTCCTCCAGAAGAAGAAGAATAATGAGGAAATGGAATTTTTCGGCAGGTCCTGCTGCTATTCCGCAATCTGTTTTGCAGGACGCTCAGGCTGAAATGCTTGAATGGCAGGATTCAGGTATGTCTGTGATGGAGATGAGTCATAGATCTCCTGAGTACATAGACATAGCCAATAAAGCTCGTCAAGATTTCATTGATTTATTAAAAATTCCAAGTGATTATCAGGTTCTTTTTCTTCAAGGAGGCGCAACTCTTCAATTCTCAATGGTTCCTATGAATTTTGGCGCTAATAGTGTTGCTGATTATGTGCTATCTGGAAGCTGGTCAAAAAAAGCCATCAATGAAGCCTCTAAAATTATTGATATCAATATCGTTACTAGCTCAGAGTCATCTAATTTTAATAATGTTCCCAGCGAGAAAAGCTGGAGTTGTTCTGAAAATGCTGCTTATCTTCATTATGTTGCTAATGAGACGATTCAAGGCAATGCATTGCATAATCCTCCAACCACTCATGCACCATTAATATCAGATATGTCATCAGTTATTTTAAGTGAGCCAATAGATGTATCAAAGTTTTCAATGATTTATGCAGGGGCTCAAAAAAATATTGGCCCAGCTGGTTTAACAATCTGTATTATTAAAAATGATTTTCTAAAAACAGCTACCACTGAATTGCCTGGCATGCTTCAGTATTCAAAACATGCTGATGCAGACTCAATGTTTAATACCCCCCCCACTTTTGCATGGTATCTATCGGGCAAAGTTTTTGCGTGGCTCAAGGATCAAGGAGGCTTGGAATCTATGGGAGAAATTAACAAGCTTAAGGCAAATAAGTTATATGATTTTATCGATCAGTCAGATTTTTATTCAAACCCTGTTTCCGAAGAAAATAGATCTATTATGAATGTGCCTTTTCTTTTAGCTAATTCAGAATTAGACTCTGAATTCTTGCATGAAGCAGAAAATGCGGGTTTACTTAACTTAAAAGGGCACAGATCAGTTGGTGGAATGAGAGCAAGTATTTATAATGCCACCCCAATTGAAGCAGTAGACGCATTGATTAATTTCATGGGAGATTTTCAATCTAAGCACGGATAAAGTTGTGAGTAAGAATAAAATTAAACCTATAAGGCAAAAAATTGATGCAATAGATCAACAAATCCTTAGTCTCATTCAAAAAAGAGGCTCGTTGGCTCAAAAAATAGGCGATCTAAAGAGTTTAATCAGCTCAGATGCTTCATTTTACAAGCCTAGCAGAGAAGCAGAGATCTTAAGAAAAATCTCCAAGCTAAATAATGGCCCAATTCATGAGAAAAAAATAAAGCATATTTTTAAGGAGATTATTTCTTCGTGTCTATCGTTAGAGGAAGAATTAACGATTGCATATCTTGGTCCTGAAGGCACTCACTCAGAAGGAGCAGTGATCAAGCATTTTGGCTCTTCACCAACCAGATCACCCAGAGCAACTATAGAAGATGTATTTCATCAAGTAAGAACTGGCTCAGTGAACTTTGGCATGGTGCCAGTAGAAAACTCTTCTGAAGGCGTGGTAAATGCAACTTTGAATTCATTAGCGGACGAAGATATTAAGATTTGCGGTGAAACCTACCTCCCCATTCATCATCAACTTGCTTCAGCCAGAAAATTTCAACTAGCTGATGCTCAAGTTGTTGCATCACACCCCCAAGCTCTAGGTCAATGCAGTAAATGGCTGGATGCTAATTTGCCAAAAGCCAAGAGACAGGCCACATCCAGCACGGCAGAAGCTGCCAAGCTTTCTAAAGCCAACCCAAAAACTTTATGCATCGTTAGCTCTTTGGCTATTGATAAATATAAGCTACAGCATTATCAAAAAGATATTGAAGATTTCTCAAGCAATAACACAAGATTTTTAGCGATTGGAAATATTGAAATTGAGCAAACCAAAAAAGATAAAACCTCCTTTTTAATTCAAACAGATAATCAACCTGGAGCTTTAATTAAAATCCTAGAACCCTTTAATCAAAGAAAAATTAATCTAGAAAGAATTGAAACTCGACCATCCAGAGAATCATTGAATGCGCACAATTTCTTTATAGATAGCAGCGGCCACTTCAAAGATGCAAAACTCAAACAAGTAATC